>NZ_JAVJTO010000077.1:0-79625 GCF_040220235.1 Coleofasciculus sp. B1-GNL1-01 | reverse complement strand
TGGTGATTGAATCTGTCTCATTAAACGACTGGGATTGAAGCGAAGGTATGGTTGGCTTGGTTACCTCTGTGGATGTTCTTATCTCCAATGTAGGCAGATTCAATTCATCCTCTAGATTAATCACATTACCACCAAAAAATTTCTCTAGGGCAGTTACAGCATCTTTAATTTTCTCCTCATCCCAGTCTCCAGTATCTATAGGTTCTGATATCGAAGATTGAGGTAGAGAAACGGAGCGAGTTTCCTGCGCCTGATTAGACGAAGTTTCAGTCGGTTGGACTATTTGACGTTCCGGTTGAGGAATAACAGTTCCTTGAGTTTTTCTATGATCCTGATCGTCTTCCTCTTCTACAGGTGACGGCGATTTAGACGGCGATGGTGTAACAGGTTCCCGATTTGTCGCTGCGGGTTTAGCCGATGTGGTTCCAAGAACTTTGAACATGACTTTGATGTCTTTCTGATAAACCCTTTGAAAAGCAGCTTGAATATTGGGCAGTTTATCTTGTGCTAGTTTCAACAGTGGTTTAGACGTAATTCCGATCTGCGCTACGGTTCCATCAAAACTAAATAAATTACAATGCTGACCTAATAATGCTTTGACACTATTTTGTCCTAAATTGTCAAGAATATTTTGCCAAATTTGTTCGTGATCCGCCGATTGTTCTGCAACAGGAACGGCAGGTACGGTTTCCTGATGAGCAGGTGGCACAGAGGATGGCGAGGATGGGACTGGCGGGGGTGATTGAGTCTCAGGGGTTGAGGCAGTGGGTTGAGGGGTTGGCGCTTGAGGTGCAGCCGCAGGGGGGGGAGAGGGAGGTTGAGAACGGCGTTGAGGTTCTGATGGCTGGGGGGTTCTAGGTTGACTCGTTTGGGAATGCGATCGCGTCTGATTACTTGCCGATTCTACGCGCAATGCTTCGGGTAATAAGCCTAACAGGGTGACTTCTAACCAGAGGCGCGGTTGGGTTGTATTTTTTACCTGGACTTCACTACTTTTTAAATGTTGTTGTCCCTGTAAAATATCCGTCGTATCCATCGATTGAGCCAACTCGCCTAACTGTTTCCAGGTTGGCGGTGTAACAGCGACTAAATCTTGACGACTGGGTGCGGTTTTAGCTATCAGTAAATCTCGATAAAATCCGGCTAAATTTTGCAGCACAACTAAGGGTTCTCGTCCCCGATCCATTAAATTGCGGCAACAGTCGAGAACGGCTTGAGCATTATTATCCGTGATCGCTTGGCTCAGTGCTAATAAGTCTCGTTCGGGTACTGCCCCAACTAAATCCCAGATACACTCAACGGTTATTTCTCCGGCTAACAAGCTGAGTTGATCCAGCAGACTTTCAGCATCTCGTAATCCCCCTTGTGCCACTTGTGCGACTAAGGTAATCGCTTCTGTTGTAATATTAATGCTTTCTTGGGTGGCAATGTCTTGAAGATGCTTGACCATTGCCGCTAAGGGAATGCGACGAAAATCAAACCGTTGACAGCGAGAAATAATTGTGGGTAAAACTCGTTGAGGATCGGTGGTGGCTAAGACAAAAACAACATGTTTAGGGGGTTCTTCTAGGGTTTTGAGTAATGCATTGAACGCCGCACTACTGAGCATGTGACACTCATCCACCACATACACCTTGTAGCGACATTGAACGGGGGCAAACTGGGCGCGTTCGATGATTTCCCGAATATTATCAACACCCGTATTACTCGCCGCGTCAATTTCGGTGATATCCAGGGCGGTTCCTTGAGCGATCGTGCGACAAACGTCACAAGTACCGCAAGGTTGAGGCGTTGGCTTATCGGTAGTCAGACAGTTAAGGGACTTGGCTAAAATCCGCGCTGACGAGGTTTTTCCCGTACCTCTGGGACCACAGAACAAATAAGCTGGGGCAACTTTCTCTTGACGAATAGCATTCGTGAGGGTTTGCGCGATCGCTTCTTGACCAACCAAATCGGCAAACGTCTGAGGGCGATATTTGTGATGGAGGGGTTCGTAACTCACGAGGCTTCAGGATGTAAGGGAGACAAGGGGAAGATGAGGGAGATAGGGAAGATGAGGGAGATAGGGAAGATGAGGGAGTTAACTCACGCACCATGCCCGACTAGTGCAGCGCGGCTTCAAATACTAACCAGTTAACAAGCTCCTTAAAAGCAGCTACCTTATGTTCCTTATAGCCTTCTGCCATCTGCCTTCGGACTTCTGCCTTCTTGTACTAGCAAAGCGAAGGGTCAAAACTTCCCCAATCCCAATCTCCAATTCCCAATCACCTGTTCCCCAATGAGATGAACAATTGTACTATCAATCATAGTCACTTGAGATCGTAACTCAAAACCATGTCCTTGAGCGAAACGAAGGATCAGCCAGGGCGGGTTTAGTTCAGGTACTGGTTTGATCCGAAACGTTATGGGTAAAACCCGCCCCTACACAGTCATACGGACTTGATCACTTTCTCTCCCCCAGCTCCCAGACGTGCCATGGCACGTCTCTACATTTCCCCAGCTCCCCCTTAAGCACCCGTCGTGCTGATGGGGTACGAACTCTGCTACAACCAGTTAGGAGTCTATTGATAAACCAAAACAATGCCTGTCACTCGTCAAATCAAAAGTGTTTATACAGATGGAGCCTGTAGTGGCAATCCCGGACCCGGTGGCTGGGGTACGGTTGTGTATTTTACCGATGGTTCTGTGCATGAAATAGGGGGGGCTACGGCAAAAACCACCAATAACCGTATGGAACTCTTAGCCGCGATTGAAGCCCTGATCCTGGTTCAGGGATCTGGACAAACTCAGCCGATTACCCTCTATACCGATAGTGAATACGTCAAGAACGGCATTACCAAATGGATTAAGGGCTGGAAAAAGAAAGGCTGGAAAACCTCTCAGGGAAAAGCCGTTTTAAATCAAGATTTATGGGAAAAACTCGATGCGGTCAATTCTCCCCTAGTCACTTGGCAGTATGTACGGGGACACAGTGGCAACCAAGGCAACGAGCGTTGTGATCAAATTGCCAATGCCTTTGCCAACGGTAAATCCCCTAGACTAACACAACTGGTCGAAGTAAAGAATTCCACCTCTCCCACCTTACCCCAGGAGACACCCGTAACAGGGGTATCAGATGAAAAGACCCCTTTTGATGTAGTTTACAAAGATGTACCATCGAGCCTTCCTACATCAGAAACACCCATGATAGAAATACCGGATTCACCAAACAATTCCAATGACGAGTTACCCCGCGAAGTTAGAGTTGCCCAACTGGGAAACTTAATCGAGACCCTACGCATTGCTGATGAAATCGCCAGTGAGGGCTATCTGATTAGTAGTTCTGAACTAGCTGATTTAATGGATATCAATGCCAGTGCCGTTACCAGTCGAGGAGATCATTGGCCCTGGCGCAACTGGATTGTCTCGCGAGTGCGGCGTGAAGGCAACCAGATTCTCTGGCAATTAGAACGAGTAGACCAAGTTAAGTCGGGTGATGAAGAGTGATTAGGGATTGGGGAAATGTTGAGTGTGTAGGGGCGGGTTTGGGGACTTTCGTGTCAACTTAAGCTCAACCCCTCACCCCCAGCCCCTCTCCCACGCCGGGGAGAGGGGAGCAAGAGAATCCAGTTCCCCTTCTCCCATGAAACAAAAGCGAAGCATCCCCATCAGCCTTGTCTTCTCTGCCCCTCTGCCCTTCTGCACCCCCATTTCCCATCTCTAACTGCTATAAATCCGCCCCCGCCACTGTTTTGGTCTTTGCCTAGCGGACAAGAAAATCCGCAGCACAGCTAAGGGATCAGCCAGAGGTGAAAGCCAAAATAGCCAAGCGGCGGGGGATGAGGATGGAGTGAAATCATAAGAACGGGCGATCGCGCCCACTAATGCCCAGCGCATTACCAATAACCCTAGATTTAACCCTAGGACAGTCATGAGGACGGGTGAAGATATGCCGAAGCTCAAACTCACCAGAACCACTAAAGACACGGGTAGAGGCAATGCCTGGGTACTCAACAGTAGCCACACATCACTCCAGAGTTGACCTGGGCTAGAAGCATCTTTCAAATCTAGCGATCGCCCCCACTCCTGCCAAGTCGCCCAAGCGCCTTCATACATACGGACTTTCAGCACATTAGCACCATCCAAAAACCCCACCTTAAATCCCTGGCTAGCGGCATACCGGGCTAGTGTCACATCATCACAAAATGAACCCTTGGCACTGCTATACCCATCGAGTTGGCTTAAAACCTGTCGGCGACACAAAAAACACTGCCCATTTGCCATCACCCGTTCGGCGGAATTACTGGTAATCCCAGTCGGACCAAATCGATAGACTAACGTCATCAGCAACGCTGGTTGTAGCCACCATTCCCCCGGATACTTGAGAATAAATCGCGGTGACAGAGATACCAGGTCAAACCCTGAAGTTTCAGCAATATCAATTAACCCCGCCACCAATCCAGGTTGCGGTTGGGTATCCGCATCAACGCCCAAAATCCACTGACTATCGGGACAACTGTGCAAATAGCCCTGATGCAACGCCCAAGGGCGTCCTACCCAATCCGGTGGCAATGGGTCATCGGTCATCAGCCGAAATCGCGGATCTTTGATTTGGGCATCTTTGACTAACTCCCGTGTGCCATCGGTAGAGTGACTATCCACTACAATAATTTCGCGTACTTCGTAACTCTGCTGACTTAATCCCATCAGACAAGGATTGAGGCGTTCTCGTTCATTGAGAGTCGGAACCACAATACTAACCGCCCCCACCTGATCGGGGGTAGGGGACTTGGCTTCTATGGGAGAACGACGCCCTGGACCTTTCAGCAGGCGCGACAGCAGGATTAAAGTAGCGGGAATCTGGATCAGTAATAGGATTAGGGCAACTACCATTCTACGCAGGAGAGCAGGGGGAGTTATCAGTTATCAGTTATCGGGAGCAGGGGAATATGGGGAAGCTGGGGGAAATTGTGTAGGGGCGGGTTTCACTACTATCGTTGGATAATGGTGCGTTACGCTACCCTACCCTTCGGGAACGCTGCGCGAACGGGAACGCTTCGCGAACGCTAACGCACCCTACACCCGCCCCGACTTTACTTGCTTGGCGCTTCGCGAGTAGGACAAATGACGAATGACAAAGGACGAATGACAAATTACTTAATAGATGCCACAGGCACTTTCGCCTCTAGAGTGCGATCGCGTTGTCCTTGTTCGAGGGTGTTAGATGTGGGTGTAGTCGTTGCCATCCGCCACAATACTACAGCGGGAATAACGCCTAACACGATCCCTAAGCCAATAGGAACCCATATTTGGGCACCGATACTCATCACAGCCGCAAAGACAAAGTTGCTCAGGTAAACGGCTAAGGGCAATCCCAATTGGCGTCTAGACAATGCCATTGGCGTTTTCTGCCAAAATAAAGCCGCGACAGCCATAAAGACAGCACCTGTTCCTAACCAACCCGCAAAATTTTGATACGGCATCCCAAAAAAGGCACCCGGTTGCTCCCATAACCAGAAGGGGACAGAGGCTTGGCTCATGGCGGGATCAAGTACAAAGTCCCAGGAGGTGAGTAAGACAGCACCGATCGCGATCGCACTCAAGTGACGCCACCAACTCAGTGATTGATTCGTCGCCACTCTTCTCTCTAACCCCACACGAGCCAATAGATAAGACACCAATCCTAAATAAAACCAGGATAAGGGAATCGTAAACGGCACAAGTCCCCCAATTTTATAGCCTAAGCCACTTAAGTAACCATAATGTCCAAAGGGGAAACCTGTACTCGTTCCCAGGAGTTCACTGGTCAAGGAAATGACAATAGCAGGAACCATGAACGTTAACCATTGCCACAGTCCCAGAGTTCGGTAGGCATAA
This sequence comes from Coleofasciculus sp. B1-GNL1-01, assembly GCF_040220235.1. Lineage (NCBI taxonomy): Bacteria > Bacillati > Cyanobacteriota > Cyanophyceae > Coleofasciculales > Coleofasciculaceae > Coleofasciculus > Coleofasciculus sp. B1-GNL1-01. Next base: position 73,769 of record NZ_JAVJTO010000077.1, on the reverse strand, counting down.
ATTGCAACGGCTGCTGCTCCTAAAATAATGTAGACGACTCCACCCCCAGCCATTGACCATTGAAATAGGGTTTGTCCCTGTGGTGGTAAACTCATAATCCATTCGGGGTGAGGCAACACCAGCAGTAGCCCTGCTAGTCCAAATGCCATAGCCCCGATATGACCTATCAACAAAGAGCGCTCAATTTTGATCAGTTGGTTCATGAAAAACTCCTAAAATGGTGAAAACCCCAGACTTGTTCTAGCGGCAAGACGCAGCATTCCGATTCAGATGCGGCAAGGCAATGGTTGTTTGCGAGTATACAAGCATCAATGATTTATAGTTTACAAATGTTTACGAAAAAAGTCCCTAGTGATTATGAGGGAGATGGGGGAGATGGGGGAGATGGGGAAGATGGGGAAGTTAACTCAAAACGCTTCCTGTTCCCTGTTCCCTGTTCCCTATTCCCTGTTCCCGATGAACAGACAGGGAAAATCGTTAATATATTGGCAGGACAGTAACTTGAATCTTGTCGCTGTATACTACAGTGCAAAAAACTTGGTCTTGTCTGCTGTTGGCTTCCTAGCATCTTTACTCAACATGACTTCACCTGTTCCGGAAAACGCGAAGACTGTCATTCGCCCCATTCAATACGGCGATTTGGAGAGAATTGAGCAGCTTACGACTCAAGCCACAGATACGGAGTGTAATAGCTGCTCGTTAACCTTCATTCGCCAACTTCAGCAAGTTCGACGCTGGTATGGGCTGCTGATGGTTTTGAATTGGTTTCCGAATCCTTGCCAGTATGATTTTTGTTTCTATGTCGCTGAACAATTTCAGCGGCTGCGAGGATTAATTAAAGTGTCGCCCTTTAATCGGACTCGCAGTACTTGGCGCGTGGAACAGGTGTTAGTTGCTCCCGATCCGTCTCCTGAATCCATTAATAAACCCGCCAAACTTGAAACTGGCTCGGCACTCTTGCGCCATTGCTTCGAGACTATCTGGGAAGCTCGCACCTGGTTACTAGAAGTCAATATCCACAATAAAGATACCCTGGCACTGTATCGGCGTAATGGATTTCAACCTCTAGCGCAATTGACATATTGGTCAATTTCTGAGCAAACCTTAGCTAAACTAGGCGATCGCGAACCTGATTTACCCAACTTGCTCCCGGTGAGCAATGCTGATGCTCAACTATTGTATCAGCTAGATACGGCGTCCATGCCTCCGTTAGTGCGTCAAGTGTTTGACCGTCATATCGAGGATTTTAAAACAGGATTTATGCGATCGCTAGTCTCGACGCTACAGCAGTGGTTCAATCGTACTGAAGTGATCAATGCTTATGTGTTTGAATCCCAGCGCAAAGCAGCTATTGGTTATTTTCAACTCACCCTTTGCCGAGATGGGAGTCGAGCGCACGAAGCCCAGCTCACTGTTCACCCTGCCTACACTTGTCTGTATCCAGAGTTATTCTCACAAATGGCGCGGATTACCCAACAATATCCTGCCCAGTCTTTGCATCTGGCTTCAGCCGACTATCAACCGGAACGAGAAGACTACCTGGAACAGTTAGATGCTCAGAGAATCGAGCATACTCTGCTTATGTCTCGTTCAGTGTGGCATAAAATCCGGGAAGCCAAGAAATTAGAAGGGTTACAGTTATCAGAAGTGCTTCAGGGACTCCAGCCAGCCCGTACTCCCATCCCCAGCCGTATGTCCTGGTGGGAATCCCTCTCCCAACAACCTAACGCCGCTTCTAAAACAAATGGAGCCAATTCTTCATCGAAACAGAAGGATATTCCACCGCCAGCCAACTCGACAGATGCTGAGTAGGGGAGGTTTGAGTTGTGGAATGACGGATGACAAATGACAAATGACAAATGACAAATGACAAATGACAAATGACGATCTCCACCTTTAACTTTAATGGTGTCCACCTACTTATGTGATGCAGAAAATCTCAGCCTTGGGCTTGGATGTTGGCAGTAAGCGAATTGGTGTCGCCGGATGCGATGGTACTGGCTTAATTGCTACAGGTTTAACCACAATCAAGCGGACATCTTTTGAGCAGGATGTATCCCAGTTTCGAGAACTCGTCGAACAACGCGAAGTTCAAATTCTGGTGGTTGGATTACCCTATTCGATGAACGGGACGCTGGGATTCCAGGCGCGACAGGTACAAAAATATGCCCGTCGCTTGAGCGCTGCCCTACAATTACCCGTAGAATATGTGGATGAGCGGTTAACGTCTTTTGAAGCCGAACAGTTACTTCATGCTGAGAAGCGATCGCCCTCTCGCCATAAAGCTCTGATCGACCGCAAAGCCGCAGCTATTATACTCCAGCAGTGGCTGGACACTCGTCGCTCAAGCCGTTAATTATGAACCATCTAGCTGGCGTCTCGACGAGCGAATACCATGAATCATGAAAAATGATATGATCAAAAACTGCTGGATTATACCAATGAACATTTATCCATGGCTTTAACCCAAGAACGCAAACAAGAAATTATTGACAGCTATCAGATTCACGACACCGATACAGGTTCGGCAGATGTGCAAATCGCCATGCTCAGCGATCGCATTAGTCGCTTGAGTAAACATCTGCAAGCCAATAAAAAGGATCATGCCTCCCGTCGGGGACTCTTAAAGATGATTGGTCAGCGCAAACGTTTACTCAGTTATGTGCGTCAAGGCAATCCTGAACATTACCAAGCCTTGATTAAGCGCTTAGGTATTCGCGGATAAACACCGACTAAAGCTTATGTCTGACGAACCCTCCCGCAACCCTTTACCTTTTGAGCCGAACCAAAAGCGAAAAAAAAAGTCGAAATCACAGGCTAAACCTGTAGCGAATAAAGCTAAGGCGAAATCCCCAGCCAAACCGGATCAACCAAAGGCTTCTACTCCTGAGTCGATGACTATTCCTGATCAGGTGAGTAAGCGTATGGTGCGGCGTATGGCATTACTTTGCGGTATTCCGACAGCGTTGGGAATGCTTTCCTTTGTGGTTAGCTATCTTCTGGTGGTCAATCTAGAGGTCGAGTTACCCAATGTCGCCGTGGTGCTGGTGAGTATGGGATGTTTTGGCTTAGGCGTTTTGGGATTAACCTATGGTGTTCTTTCAGCATCCTGGGAGGAAGACAGTCCAGGAACGTTACTGGGTTGGCAGGAATTCACAACCAATCTAGGACGACTCACATCAGCATGGCGTGAGGCGAGAGAGGCTAAAAAAAGTTAGCTCTTTCATTGCTAGGAAGCAGAGGGAGCAGGGCGATCAGAGGAGCAGAGGGTCAAACCTCAAAACTCATCCGCCATACCCGACTAGCGAAGCGAAGGGTCAAAACTTGTCCTCTTCTTCAATTGAAAACTTAAACCTTAAAACTTATGATTGTAGTCATGAAAGTCGGCTCTCCAGAAGCCGAAATCGATCGCATTAGTCAGGAACTCAGCGAACAGGGTCTAACACCAGAACCGATTGTGGGTAAACACAAGGTTGTTATCGGTCTAGTCGGTGAAACGGCGGCTTTAGATCCGCTGCAAATTCAGGAAATTAGCCCCTGGATAGAAGAAGTGCTGCGGGTTGAGAAACCCTTTAAACGAGCAAGCCGTGAGTATCGTAACTGGGAAGCTGGCGAGGTTGTGGTATCAACACCCGATGGACCTGTTTACTTTGGGGAACATCATCCAGTGGTGCTGGTAGCCGGTCCCTGTTCGGTAGAAAACGAAGAGATGATTGTGGAAACGGCGCGTCGGGTAAAAGCGGCGGGCGCTAAATTTTTGCGGGGAGGTGCTTATAAGCCTCGGACGTCGCCCTATTCCTTTCAAGGTCATGGAGAAAGTGCCTTAGGCTTACTCGCCGCCGCACGGGAGGCTTCGGGTTTGGGGATCATTACCGAAGTCATGGATACAGCCGATGTGGAGAAAATTGCCGAAGTAGCCGATGTACTGCAAGTCGGTGCCCGCAATATGCAGAATTTCTCCCTGTTGAAAAAAGTAGGCGCACAGGATAAACCAGTGTTGTTGAAGCGGGGAATGTCGGCAACCATTGATGAATGGTTAATGGCGGCGGAGTATGTATTAGCGGGGGGAAATCCCAATGTGATTCTGTGTGAACGGGGTGTCCGGGGGTTTGACCGGAAATATGCCCGGAATACACTGGATCTATCGGTTTTACCTGTATTGCGATCGCTCACCCATTTGCCGATCATGATTGATCCCAGCCACGGTACGGGTTGGTTTGAGTATGTACCCTCAATGGCAAAAGCCGCGATCGCAGCCGGAACGGATTCGTTGATGATTGAAGTTCATCCTAATCCAGCTAAAGCGTTATCCGATGGACCCCAATCCCTGACACCGGATAGCTTTGATAGCTTAGTCCAAGAAATGGCAGTGATTGGTAAAGCCGTTGGGCGTTGGCACGAACCCGCTATGGCGATCGCGTAATTAATCTAGAACATCAGTGATATCGTAGGGACACGGCAATGCCGTGTCCTTGTTCTTTTGAGGAGTTCGTAGTTGCATTGTAGCTATGGGTTGAAACCCAAGGTTGGGTCAACGACTAGAAGGTAAATGTAGTTCGCAGTACACCGACTAAAGCGGTATCGTTATTCCCATCGCTTTCTGGGTTAAACAGAACAAATGCTCCTGGTGTAATACTGACGTTATCACTAACCTTAAAGTTGTAAAACGCCTCTAGATGGTAGGGGGTTTCTCGGTCAACACCCGGTTCTGTCAAATCGGCTTCGCCATCTGCTTCTACCCGATGCAACGGTTGTCCAAAAATTAGACCCGCCGTATTTCCTTCTTTAAATAAATCTTGGAAATGTAACCCCGCCATCCAAGTCGTGAAATCAGATGATGCATCTGCACCAGCGACAGCATCAACAAAGAAATAAGCACCGTAACCCGTCAGCGAAATTTTCGGAGAAATACGCCAGGTTACAGTCGCACCTAAGGAATTAACGTGAACGGGTGTATCTAATATCCCGCCAACGATAGGATTACCCTCATCATCAACCGTGCGTCCAGGAATATTCAGTGGATTGGAGGAGAATCGAGTTAATCCTAGACCCATAATATTCAGGTCATGGTAACTATAAGCATAGTTCAGACCAATATCAAATTGAGAACTGGGTTTAACCGTAAGCTGGGCTGAGGCGACGGTACTCCCTCCAAAGAACCCTGACCCCAAGATATTATTGTCCCCTTGTTCCGGAATCGCCGCATTGACGCTACCGTATAACGCCCGCAGATCAATTGCATCGGAAATACCCCAAATAAACCCCGCAGCTGAGGCTAAACCCGTTTGCGAGGTTCCCCCAGACACTCGTACAACCGGATTTAATGTGGCAAATCGCGAAATCGCCCCTTGTCCTTCACTGGAAAAAGGAATAATGGCGGGAAATGCATCGGAGGCTTCTGCGGCTGTTCCAGCAAATAGGGTTAAATTGTTGATGCCAGATGGGAAAATATAGAGGAGTTTGTAGAGTTCAACATCATTAGACCCCGCACTCTCGCTCAAGTCTTGGGGGTTAAATTCCGGAAACTGGGGTTCAACACTGAGTTTTGTTGACCCTTCACTTAAAAAAGCATCTCGTCCAGGAAATAATGCCCCTTGAACGCTACCCGCCCCGGTGATATCGCCACCAAAGTTATACGCTTGTAACCCCGTAATCAGTAAATCTTGACCCGTAAAACTGGTATTCAGATTCAAGCGCACTCGGTCAGCCAGAATAATATTGGCATCTTCCTCATCACTGGTTGCACCAATGAGTGAGAAAATGACTTCACCATTTAATTTGGTGGTTGTAGAAAACTGGTTATCTTCTAAAAAGGCGACTCGTCCTTCTAAATTATCAACTCTTGCGCCCAGGGTAGCGAGTTCAGCTTCAAATTCCTCAATCAGTCGCCGTAATGTGACTAACTCACTGTCATCAACTCCTGTCCCCACAATTAACCGTTCAATTTGTTGCAAACAAGCATTTAACCCAGCCGCAAACTCGTAGCGAGTCAGGGCGCGGTTCCCCCGAAACGTGCCATCAGGATAACCCGCAATGCAACCATACCGTTCAACTAAGCTTCTCAGGGCTTCATACGCCCAGTCTCCGGGAGAGACATCGGAGAGTTGGGAGACTGAGGTAACTTGTCCCATCGGGGATGACTCTGAATCGAGGCGTTCTAACATATCTGAGACAGAGGTAACTGGGGCGTTATTATCCTCTACCTCTTGTGCTATTTGTAAATGAGTCGGTTGATCGGTTGTCCCAGCCTGATTCAGAGGTGTCGCGGATAGAGGCGTGCGATCGCTAAGTCCAACGTGGAGAGTATTAATCGGATGAGTAGCTTCCTCTGGAATCGTAGATTCTAACTCAGTTGTCTGGGCAATAGCAGGATTGGCATCCCAAGGAATAGCACCAGCAATTAGGCACAATAGACCTATTTTCCCCCAAAATCTTAGGTGATGTTGATTCACGATTAGTTCCTCACACAAAATGTCAGATCCTTGTTGGTTTGCCTGAACCCAACCCTGTAAAGTCTTACTATGTCTAGTATAAAAGAGCAAAGGTTGATCACAGCTTCATTTGGTGATTAATTTTGCCGTTGTGTTGAACTAGCACTGTATAGAACAACAAGGCTATGGGCTAAAGTAAAGATAAAATATTACATAGCAGAAAGCTGCCTGGTTTATCCCAAACAGCTACCAACAGATAATCTCAGTGATCCCTGAGCGAAAAGCTAATCTAGGCGGGAGCCACCTGAACAATCAGCGATCGCTTATCAAAAGACTGGACTTTCCCCGCTTCGCCGAGGTCATCAATCACACGCTCTAGTAGTTCCCTGGCGCGATCGCGATGCTGATGTTCTCGTCCTCTCAGACGCACCTGAAACTTGACTAAATTACCTTTATCCAACCACTTAAGCGCTCTTTTGATGCGTAAGCCGTAATCGGAGTCACCCACATTGGGACGTAACTTGACTTCCTTAAGTGTTGGTTTGGAACTCTGGCGTTGGCGCTTTTTCTGCTGATATTGATGTTTCCCGTAGTCTAAAACTTTTGCCACAGGGGCGTCTTTACGTTGAGAGACGACGACTAGATCCAGACCCGCATCTTTAGCGACTTGTAGTGCCTCACGGGTATCGGTCAAGCCACGATTGTTGTTTTCATGGTCAATCAACAAAACCTGAGGTGATTTGATTTTATGGTTAATCAGTTGTTTCTGTTTCTTAGCGATGAGACTTTCCTCCTAAGTTCAACATCCCACTAGCTCACCTTTATTAGATTAACCCAATGCTGATCACACCATATCCCGCTAAGGTTTGAGATAGGTTAGGGGCGATTAGACATTAGCAGATAGTAGGAACGTTTTCTACACCCTAACACTAATCTGGGATGAATGCCACGCTTATTAAGCACTCATCTCACCAACCAGCTTGGGTTAAAGCTAGGATGGAACGATCTGAACAACCAATGCTCGTCGATCAAAAGACTGAACTTTGCCAACTTCACCCAGATCAGACACCACGCGCTCCAGCAGTTCTGTAGCGCGATCGCGATGTTGATGTTCCCGTCCCCGCAGACGCACCTGAAACTTTACAGAATCGCCTTTGTTCAACCATTCAACAGCTCGATTGATGCGTAAGCTGTAATCAGACTCGCCTACATTGGGACGCAGTTTCACTTCCTTAAGTGTCGGTTTAGAACTCTGGCGCTGGCGCTTCTTCTGTTGGTACTGATGTTTCCCGTAGTCTAAAATTTTTGCCACGGGAGCATCTTTACGCTCAGAGACGACCACCAAATCTAAACCCACCTCTTTCGCCAGTTGGAGAGCCTCACGAGTATCCGTCAAACCGCGATTGTTATTCTCATGATCAATCAACAGAACCTGAGGAGACTTGATCTGACGGTTGATTCGTTGCTTGTCTTTGTTAGCTATAATACATTCCTCCTAGAACTTAATATCTTACAGGCTAACTCCTCTTTAGGATAGCGCAACCCTGAGGAATTGAAACCTCTCTCGGTTACGCTTCGTTAAAACCGGGACATTCCTCCGAACCTTGATCCAGCTTCGGAAGCTACCTACCAACAACCAACGATGAACGATGAAGTTGTGTCAGGCTGAAATACCCTATTTGCAGGAAATGGGCATAATAATTTCCCCTGCCTTCTTTGTTTAATCGCTAATTGGATATATACTCAAATAATAGATTAAATCAACGAACGAAATCAAAAGGTTGAACAAATCAAAAATGGCACAATCAAAAATTCAAAACTCAAACTCCACAATCCTTATCTGGTGTGGGTTACGGCGATGGCTATCGAGGCTACTGTTACTAGGTGCATTTGTCCTGCTGATGGTTATCGGTTGGGGAAGCCTCACCCCTCCCTCAGCCGTCGCTTCTATCCGCCAAATCGAAGAAGCCCCCGGACAAATGCTGTATCAATCCCGCCATACCTTGCAAGATGAAACGGGTCAATCTTGGCAAGTTGTATTATTCAAACGGGTGAAAGCAGGTGAAGCTAAAGACATTAACCTGCGTTTGGTTGGTTTTCCTGGGATGGCAGAATTTGCTCACCCCCAACCTTTAAAGATTATGACGAATACAGGTAAAGTTTTGCAGGCTGAGGATTTGTTTGCCGACCAATCCCCAGGGGCGAATGTGGGTGAGTATAATATCAAGGACGTGTTGTCCGAATTACCGACGGCTACAGGGGTTACACTGTCTCTACCCATGAAGGGCGATCGCACGACCAGTCTGAGAGTTCCCTCAGTGGTCATATTAGAATGGCAAACGGTCGCGACTGAGTAGGATAATTGAGAAAGATCCTGATTAAAACCGATGTGAGGAATCCTCGTCTAATACAGGAGGAAAAATTATGACCACTCAATCAACCGCCACATTTACCTCCGTTTATGGTCCAGTGACATCTTGGCGCTACGGGCGATCGCTGGGTATTGATCCCATTGGAGTCCAATCAACTTGTTCATTTAACTGCGTCTATTGTCAGTTAGGAGAAATTCAACGTCGCACCCGCCAACGTCACGTTTTTGTCCCTACCGAAAAAATTATCCAAGATTTACAAGCTTTTGCGCCTTGGGAGGTTGATGTAGTCACTCTTAGTGGTAATGGCGAACCGACTCTAGCCCTAAACTTGGCGGAGATTATTGCCCAGGTTAAGGAAATGACTCACAAACCTGTCTTAGTCTTGACAAATGGTACGCTATTAGGTGATCCAGACGTGCAGGCGGCGTTATCCCTGGCGGATAAAGTCTCAGTTAAACTCGATGCGGTGGATTCTGATCAACTACGGCGTGTGAATCGTCCTGTCATGGAACTCGATTGGCAGAAAATCTGGACAGGTATCCAGGCGTTTCGTCAGGGATATTCAGGACATATAGGACTACAAACAATGCTGTTAACCCTACCGAATCAGCCCAGTCAAGACACTTATATGCAGTTAGTGCGATCGCTACATCCCGATGAAATTCAACTCAACACTCCCACCCGCCCTAAACCCTTAACCCATCAACTTGATGGACGGGGTAATCATACCCCGACCGAATCACGTCCCTATCCTGTACAACAATTAAAACAAGTGAGTGGGGATGTCTTACAAACCTTTGCCGCTAAAATACAAGATGCGACCAGTATCTCTGTTCGATGCGCTCCACGTTGAAAAAGTTTTGAGTAGGGGCGGGTTTAGGGACTTTCGTCTCGCTGTTAATGATAAGGTTTTGTTCAAAACCCGCCCTGACTACGTTTTGATTGTTGACTCTTCGCTTCGCTAGTCGGGCATGGTTTTGAAGGGTGTAGGGGCGGGTTTCACTATTATCGTTTCTAACCTCACCCAGATGTAACTAAACCCGCCCCAATTGAGTTAAAGCATTGTGACAAAGGACAAATGATCGATGACAAATAACAAAGGACAAATGACCAATGACATTCCTCCTGGATATCTAAATATCATGGGATACGTTGACGAGTCAGAAGTAAACGGTCCTGGCTGTCGCGCTGTTGTTTGGGTGCAAGGGTGTCAACGAGAATGTGCAAGCTGTTTCAATCCAGCCTCCTGGTCTTTTGAAATTAACCAGTTAATTGCTGTTGATAAATTAGCGGATAAAATTTTGTCCAATCCTCATAATCAAGGCGTAACTTTTTCTGGGGGAGAACCCTTTTGGCAAGCACCAGCCCTAGCGCAGTTAGCCAAGAAACTCAAAGCGGCGGGGTTAAATGTTATGTCCTTTAGTGGATTTACGTTAGGGGAACTGCAATCACCCGAGGCTCCTCCAGGCGCACAAGAGTTATTAGGACAACTTGATATTTTAGTCGATGGTCCCTTTGTTGAATCCTTGGCTATTAATTCTCCCGATTCACCCGTCTCCTCTCGAAATCAGCGCGTTCGGGTATTTAATCCCGCATTAAAAGACCAAATCACCTGGGCTTCTGATCAAATGGAGATTCATATCCTTAAAGATGGTAGTCGCATTGTTACAGGATTTCGAGGTCAAATGAATTTAAGCGAAGGCTAGATTTCGGAAAACGTTTACATTTCGTTATTGGTCATCTGCTATATCAGTAATTTTACCCATTTTTTTATCGCTTAATGTAAAGATATATTAACAATACACCGAGCAAGAATAATTCAAGATTCCAATGTTGTTGAATTATAAATAATATCTTGAATAGATAAAAAGTTTACTTCTTTAATGCCTTGAGTCTGCCCCGCTATTGAAACCAATGGTCAAGGTTAAGGGGAATTATAGATTGAGTTAATTTACCTAGTATTTCTCAAGCAATTCTGACTCAGGACTAATCTGAACTTTAGGAAACTGAGTCTTTTGTAAAGCTTTGTCGAAAAATTACCTGAAATAGTCAATTCATCTCCGAGTCCTCTAGACAAATATACGGAAGTAAGTTAGTCTGTATTACAGGTTGTCTAACGTGTAAGACAACGCCAAAAAACTCAACTCTGATCGATCAGGAGTCAAACGTGCCAAACCAACCAACTGCACATTTTAATTCTCCCCAAAAAGAGTTGAGCCAAGTAGGGACTTCTACCACTCGCGATTGACTAATTTTGAATCTCTAAGGTTTTGGATGACTGAATGCGCCAACGGCTTCATTGCATAACGCTGAAGAAATCCAAGCTTAATTGTAGGGATACAGAGTGTTCATTCATCAGACCAGCATCTACAATTCTAGGTCTGATATCGCTCAGAGCGCTGTAGTGATTGCACTTCTGTTTAGTTCCCTGATAGAGAAATTTCAAAATCTTCTGAGAGTTGGCAAAGATAGTCTTTTTTAGACGAAAAAACTTTGTCTAACTAAGGTTTCAGGGTGATGTTCCCTTCAAAAGCGACTGAAGTCTAACGCGGGTATAAAACACCGACATTATTAGACATTTCTGGCTTTTGTTAAACCCTTAGTCATAGCAAGAAACCGATGACGGCTAGACAAATTCCCTCTGTAATCTCAACTCCAACGCTCTCTTCCCTAGAGCAAGTTCGGTCTCTTAGAACCTTACAGCGATTTCAGTTTAGCGGTGAACTGGTGTTGAACGATCCAACGGGACACCAATGGATCTTTTTTTTACACCTAGGCGGTATCCTTTATGCCACAGGAGGAGTTCATCCTGTGAGACGGTGGCAACGTAATTTAGCCATTCACTGCCCTCAAATTTTGACTCATCCTGACACAATTCGGAGTGATCTAGCCAGTATCAATGTGAAAAAATGCTGGGACTATCAGCTATTGTGTTTATGGGTCAAGCAGCGACGAATCACTCCCAAACAAGCCGCCAATATGATTCGTGCTGTGCTGACTGAGGTTGTGTTCGATCTCGTGCAAGCGAAGCAAGTAACCCATCAAATCCAGCATAATTATTCGTTACCCACGAAACTGGTTTTGATTGAAATTAATCAAGCGATCGCACAAGTCCAATCGTTGTGGCAAACTTGGCACAATGCCCAGCTTGCGGATTACTCTCCCAATCAAGCTCCGGTTATTAAACAACCGGAACAGTTACGAAACAACCGTTCCGTCGAGGTTTACCAAACATTAACTAACTTACTCGACGGACACCATACATTACGTGACTTAGCCGTAAAACAGCGTCGGCATGTTGGGGATATTGCTCAAGCGTTAATGCCTTACCTGAAATCAGGCTGGGTAGAACTAACTGATATTCCCGATTTACCAGCACCCACTTCCAATACGGTAAGGAATAGAGAAAATGTTGGTGCTGACAAGCAGGAAAGCCGAGAAAAATGTAGAGACGAGCCACGGCACGTCTCGCCACGGCAAGTCTTGCCACGGCGCGTCTTAGAGCCAGGGAAAGAGAAGGTTAAAGCTTATCCCACGGGTATTACTCCCACTTCTGGAAAAGCCAACCTGCCGAAAACACCGCTCACAAGCGCAAACGCAACCTCAACTCAATCCCTGGTGGCTTGTGTAGATGACAGTCGTTGGGTGATTCACACCATGGAAAAAGTAATCGGGGCGGCAGGTTACCGATTTCTTGGTGTGGAAAATGCCTTGCGAGCCATTCCCACTCTTTTGGTACGCAAACCCGATTTAATCTTTTTAGACCTGGTGATGCCAAATGTCAACGGATATGAGCTTTGCACTCAATTACGCAAACTGTCCTGTTTTCAAAACACGCCCATTGTCTTTTTAACTGGAAAAGATGGGGCAGCGGATCGACTTCACGCCAAATTTGTTGGAGCCTCGGATTTCTTGAGCAAACCTTTAAATTCCAGGAATTTGCTCACGGTACTCCATAAACATATAAAACAGGGTGTTTATTGATTCTTCATCGTTCATCCTTACTTTTAGGATGAGTAAAAATGAAGTTAACAATAACTCTCATTGACCAAATTCGTTTGTATTCATTAGGTAGGTAATTACCATGGGAACAGCTCTAGTTGTTGAAGATTCCTCAACGGATATGCAAATTATTACCAGTTGCTTACAGCAAGGTGGTATCAATGTCTTAGTTGCCCATAGTGGCGAAGAGGCTTTGGCTAAAATTAGCACGCAAAAACCGGATGTGATTATTTTAGACATCGTGCTACCGGGTCGCAGTGGTTTTGAAGTCTGCCGTGAATTAAAAACGGCGGCTGAAACTAGCAATATTCCTGTCGTTATTTGTTCGACAAAAGGAGGCGAAATGGATAAATTTTGGGGCATGAAACAGGGAGCAGATGCTTACCTGGCTAAACCCGTGGATCAAAATGAGCTTGTCCGAACAGTTAAACAGCTCATTCGCCCCTAATTAAAACGGTTCGTAGTCAGCACTTTAGTGCTAATAAGTCAAGGATAAGGCACTAAAGTGCCTACTACAAACAAAACAGTTCGTAGTCAGCACTTTAGTGCTGGTAAGTCAAGCAGAAGGTACTAAAGTGCCTACTACAAACAAAACAGTTCCTTACCATGTCTGACACTTTATCAACCCAAAACCGCTTATCATCATCCATAGAGATCCAGCCGCGATCGCCTGCGTCTGTAGCTAGCGACACAGAACAGTTTTTGCGGTTTCATCTGCTACCCGATACAACGGCTTTGTTGTCAGTTAGACAGTTGACGGAGGTGTTGCATATTCCCATTGGTCAGATTGTACCCATTCCTCATACACCCGCTTGGGTTATGGGTGTGTATAACTGGCGGGGTGAGATTCTCTGGATGGTGGATATCGGACATTTAGTGGGACTCACGCCTTGGTATCAGCAGATAACGGGGGTTTCCAACTACACAGCAATTGTGTTACATACTCGTTCTTCATCGCACAACTCTACTCAGGTAAAAAGCCATATTCTAGGACTTGTGGTTAACCGCATCGAAGATATGGAATGGTGCAACCCCGATGGGATTCAATCCCCACCCTCTGCTCCCGTCACTCCCGAACTTGCACCATTTTTGCGGGGATATTGGGTGAAATCCAGTGGTGAGATGTTAGCCGTTCTCGATGGCACAGCTATTACCGAAGCCATGCCCAAAATTCAGTAAATTTTGTCATTTGTCATTTGTCATTTGTCAAACTGGTGAGGTGTCAAGTTAGCTAGATCCTTTGAACCAAGAGTTGCGTCTATCAAACATTTCTCAAAATCAGCCAATTGACGACGGCTGATCAATATAACCCCAAAAATTTCGCTTAATTTCATAGCACTATCTGGTATTGCTTAACCAAACGCAAGGCTTTCTTTTGACTTGCGGAATAGTTGAGTAGTATCTCTCGTACCCTATTGATGTTCAACGACGAGGTTTCTATCATGACTCAAACATCACCCAATACAAACTCCACAAATAATAACGGTGCTATCTCCAATCTGACATCCAATGATAATGGTTCAGTACTCAATGATTATCCCCTTTCTGATAACAGTCTCTCAACTCAAACCCCAAAGGCTTTCAAACAACTAGAATTTGATGGGGAAGGATACAAGGCAAAGACTCAAACCATTCCCAAATCACAGTCATCAACCTCTTGGTGGCAACGGCTGAATCTGCGAAATAAAGCCACAGCATTAGCAATCATTATTGGTACGCTTCCTGTACTGGTAACCGGAATCACTGCCTACTATTTTGCTGACCGAGCAATTGCTCAAGAAATTGGCAACGCGAAAATCGCCCGTGCTGAAGGTATTGAAGATAAGGTGGTTCGTTTCATGCGGGAACGGTACGGGGATATTCAGATTCTGGCGAGTCTGCAAATTCTCACTGATCCGGAGCTGGTTGATTCAACAACTCTGGCTCAAAAACAAGCCACTCTCGACAACTACGTCGATTTCTACAAAATCTATGACAGCATTGCTGTGTTTGATCTCCAGGGCAATGTAATTGTACAGTCTCAGGGAGATCCTCTACCGAATCACAGCGATCGCGAATACATTCAAGCTGCCCTCAAACTGGATGGACCCTATATCGATAACCCCACAATCTCTGAATCCAGTGGCAAATTTGTGATTCACACGGCTGCACCCGTAAAAGATGCCACCGGGAAAACCATTGGCGTGATCCGATCTCGTATGCCTGTAGAAGCCCTCGATGACCTGATTTCCAACTTCGGGTTTGGCGGTGACGAATACTATTTACTTGACTTATCTGAGGGCGGTGCTGAAATTTTCGTATCGAACCAGCCAGATGTGCAGGGTAAGAGTGCCTCAGACGTGTTTGTGAATTTTGAGCAATTGAAAACCGCAGGGAAATCAGGAAGTACAGTGACAACAGATACGGTTCAAAGTGCTCAAGAGTTGTTAGCCTACGCTCCTGAACAACAATTGGAAGGGGTGCAAGACCTACCCTGGACGGCGATGGTTGCCACACCCACCAAGATTGCGTTTGAACCGCAGCGACGGTTACTTCTTGCCCTAGCCAGTGGTACAGCACTCACCGCTTTACTCGTATCAGCGGTAGCCGCCGCCATTGCCAACCGTGCCACTCGTCCGATTGTGAGTGCAGCCGATGCGGTCACCAAAATTGGTCAGGGAAACTTGGATACTCGTCTAGACGTGGCTGGGGAAGACGAAATGGCTGTCTTGGGTGAAAACATCAACGACATGGCTCAACAGATTGGAACCCTGGTGCAGGAACAAACCTTGGCAGCAGAAAAGGCAAACTTGCTGGCAGAGATTACCAGTGTCCGTTCCTTTGACGCCCAAGCGATTCAAGATATTTTCGACATTGCCGTGATCAATGCTCGCAAAATCTATAAAGCTGACCGGGTGATTGTCTATCGCCTTAACCCCGATGGTAGTGGTGAGGTTGCGGCTGAATCCGTTACTGGGGGTCAGTTTCATGCGTTCAATAGCAATATCAAATATCCCCCCTTGTCACCAAAACAGCTAGCGACTCACAGTGATGACGGGATTTTGGCAATTACGAATGTTGCCACCGCCGGGTTAGCACCTGAACAGTTGAAGTTTATGGAACATCTGGAAGTTAAGTCTACCCTGGATGTTTTACTGATGTCGCAAGGTCAACCCTTTGCCTTACTTAGCGTTCACCACTGCCAAAAGTCCCACGAATGGCAACCTGGGGACATTGATTTTCTCCAACGCTTAGCCGATCAGATGCGATTGTCCCTTGACCGACTCACCCTACTTGACCAAACCCGAAACCTGGCGGAAGAACAGCGGCTACTGAAAGAAGGGTTGCAACAGCGAGCTTTAGAACTGCTGAAGGAGGTAGACCCGATTAGTAAAGGTGACCTAACCATTCGCGCACGAGTCACCGAAGATGAAATCGGTACAGTGGCAGACTCTTATAATGCCACAGTTGCTAACCTGCGGAAAATTGTTACTCAGGTGCAAGCAGCGGCGGGTCAAGTGGCGGATACCACGAGCAGTAATGAAGTGGCGGTACAATCCCTAGCCGAAGAAGCGCTGCACCAAGCCGAAGAAATTTCCGTCGCCCTTGACCGCGCCCAGGAAATGGCTCAGTCGGTGCGAATGGTTGCCGCAAACGCCGAACAAGCGTTAACGGCGGTGCAAGAAGCGGGTCAGATGGTACAAGAAGGAGACCAGGCGATGAACCGTACTGTAGACGGGATTCTCGCCATTCGCGAAACGGTAGCAGAAACGGCGAAAAAAGTCAAACACTTGGGTGAATCGTCACAAAAGATTTCCACGGTTGTTAACCTGATTAGCACCTTTGCCGCCCAAACCAACTTGCTGGCGCTCAACGCCTCCATTGAGGCAGCCCGCGCCGGGGAAGAAGGACGAGGGTTTGCGGTGGTTGCTGACGAAGTGCGATCGCTGGCTCAACAGTCTGCTGATGCGACTAGCGAAATTGAAAAGCTGGTGGCGGCAATTCAAGCCGAAACCAACGAGGTGGTAACCGCAATGGAAGCTGGGACAGAACAGGTGGTTATGGGTACAAAACTCGTGGATGAAACTCGTGCTTCTCTGAACAAGATTACCTCTGTATCCAACAAGATTAGTGACCTGGTTGAAGCGATTACCGAAGCCACATTAATTCAGACACGAGCCTCTGAATCGGTGACGGAAACAATGACAAAAGTGGCAAATATTGCGGCTCAAACATCCACAGGAGCTAGTGACGTATCGTACTCATTTGAACAACTCCGACAAGTGGCGCAAGCGTTACAGGCAGAAGTGGGTCAGTTTAAATTGAATTAGTCATTCGTCATTCGTCATTCGTCATTCGTCATTCGTCATTCGTCATTTGTCATTTGTCATTTGTTGATTGGAACTAGGGTGATCACCAATTGATTTTAGGTAGGCATTGAGTTTTGGGGCGAGTTCATCAATGATTGATTTAAGTGTATCTACTTGTTCATCAGTTAATAGATGGCGAATGTACGCTTGTCTTAGCCAGTGTTGAGTTTCATTCAAAGAGCCTCTAGCGATCCGAATAAATCGCCGATTGTCTTGAAAACTTCCTCGCCCTACTCCCTCTGCTATGTTGGCACCAATGCTATCCGCTGAACGAACAATCTGTTTACCTACGGTATCTCTAGTAAAACCATTCCAGTCGTTCACAATTGTCCAGATTTCATTAGCTAATCGTTCTGCCAACTGGTAAACCTGTAAATCTTGGAATCTCTTACTGGACATCTTTACACCCTCGCTAATAAAACTATGCTCTAAGCTGTCACGCATTTAAATTGGGAATGGGTAGCGAGCAAGATGCTCAATGTAGCGAGCAAGATGCTCGCACTACTACGGCAAGGATTTCGCAATTCTTGACATTATGGTTTAAATGCCGAACAGCTTAGCTAAGGATAGCAGTTTCCACTCAATCAAGAAACTGTGACCAAGCACAAAGGACGAATGACCAAAGACTAATGACCAAGGACTAATGACCAAGGACAAAGGACGAAAATATGGCAATTAATCCCGATATTCGTGACCAAGCCTATCAGTTTTTTATTGCCGAGGCACCAGAACTTTTACAGACCTTAGAAACAGGGTTATTAAATCTCAGAGATGAGCGCAGCACTGCCAAAGTTCACGAATTAATGCGAGCGGCTCACTCGTTAAAAGGGGGCGCAGCCAGTGTTGAATTAGAGGCGATCGCGACTCTAGCTCACCGCTTGGAAAATATCTTTAAGGCACTGTATAGTGATACCGTTGATATTGACATTGAGCTAGAAAATAAACTGCTACAAGCTTATGACTGTCTGAGTGTGCCGCTGAAATCGCAAATTACCACCGGTTCCTTTGATGCGGATGCGGCTATATCCACGGGGACTCCCATTTTTGACCAAATTGAGGCACGATTGGGAGATGCTCTGACTCAGGCAGATAGTTATATGCCCAGTTCCGCTGAATTGGGGATCAATATGGCGGTGTCGATTTTTGAAGTCGATGTCGCTGAAGGGTTGGAACGTCTTGCTACCGTGGTAGCGAATCCTCAGGCTTATGAAGTGGCGGGAGAATTACGCGCCCAAATTGAAGTGTTTGCCGGATTTGCTGAGTTCTTAAACTTGCCCGGATTTGGCGCGATCGCCCAAACGGCACAACAGGCGCTGGAGGTTCACCCTGACAGGGCTATAGAGGTTACGCAATTAGCTCTAGCTGATTTTGAACTCAGCCGTCAAGCGGTTCTCTCTGGTGAACCAACAACGGGAGGAAATCCGTCTGAGGCTTTAGTTTCCCTGGCTGAGTCTCCCACCCCAGCAACGGTTAACCCTGAGCGAAGTCGAAGGGTTTCTCAGGAGTGGGAAACGAGTGATTGGCAATGGGGATTGCCATTAACTGAGGTTTCGATAGACGAGGAAGAGTCCGCAGGACAACCAATTGAAGCCTATACAGAGGAAGATGCGATCGCGGCGTCACCAGAAACGCTTCCTTTACTCGCCGATTTGTTTTCTCAAGAGACTGAACCGTATAACCTGCCAGCCACAGCAGAATCACCCTCATCCATTCCCTCGTTAGACGATATTTTTGGTACGTCTGAAGGTGAGGAGATTTTAGAGACACAAGAGGTTAACGAGGAGAGTTCTATATTCGCCCAAACGGAGGAATACCTCCAGGTTACTCCCGAAACCGTCACCGACATCGAAGCGGATGTCGTACCTGAACCCTCTGCATTAGTTCCGACTGAACCGATCAACCTGGATGTTGCGATTCAATCGATTGAGCAAGTTTTTGATCAACTTCCCGCCCTGGAAGAGGCGTCGCAATTAACTCTGTTTCAAGGGAATTCGTTGGTTTCCAATCCATTGGATCAGCGTAATCTCACGGCGTCTTTAACTGATCAGCTAACCAGCAACAATCCCGTTGCATCGACTCCTCCTCGTTCACCCGCCCCTACGCCGACTCTATCCGTGCGGGTGGATTTAGATCGACTGGAACGAATGAATAACTTGGTGGGGGAATTAGCAATTAACCGCAATGGGTTATCCCTCCAGAATCAGCAATTACAGGGTTCTGTGCGAGCCTTGCTGGATCGATTTGGGCGATTTGGGCAGATTGTGAATAAATTGCAAAATTTATCGGATAAGATGCTGGTTGCACCAGAACGGTACAGCTATGGGATGATGGCGGGTGCGGAGGCTCGTCAAATTTCCCCAAGCGGTAATGGGCGATCGCTGGGATTTCAAAACTCGGATCGCGCTCCAGATGGAACGCTGAAAACATTAGCGGATTTTGACTCCTTGGAAATGGATAGCTACGGCGCTCTCTATTCCCAAATCCAAGGGATTCTGGAAGAGATGGTGCAGCTTGAAGAAGCGGTTGATGATATCGCCCTATTTGCCAAGAAATCCGATCAAACCACGGAACAGCAGCGTCAAATGCTCAACCACTTGCGGGATGAGCTGATGTGGGCGCGGATGTTACCGATTGGGGAAGTCTTGAATCGGTTTCCCCGGATATTACGAGAACTGTCTAACACGTATCACAAACGGGTGAATTTGAAACTAACCGGAACAGGGGTTTTGGTGGATAAAGCGGTGTTAGAAAAACTCTATGATCCGTTACTCCATTTACTCCGAAATGCCTTTGACCATGGAATTGAGTCTGCTGAGATTCGGCATCAACGGGGAAAACCGGAATCGGGACAAATGGAGATTCGCGCGTATCACAAGGGAAGTCAAACAATTATTGAAGTCCGGGATGATGGTCAAGGGTTAAATGCCGAGCGAATTGGGCGTCGGGCGGTCGAGGTGGGATTAGTCTCCCGTGACCAATTAGCGACAATCTCAGAGGCGCGTTTGTGGGGATTTATCTTTGAGCCAGGATTTTCCACCGCCCAGCAAGTCAGCGAGTTATCGGGACGAGGGGTGGGGTTAGATGTGGTGCGGACTCAGTTGCGATCGCTCAAAGGTAAAATTTCGGTAACCTCGACACCAGGAGGCGGGACGACGTTTACATTACGTCTACCGTTAACCCTTACCATCGCCAAATTATTGGTCTGTTTCATCGGGACAACCGTGTTAGCGTTACCCTCGGACAGTATTGAAGAAATTATCATTCCCAAAGCCAACCAAGTGAAAAAATCCGGGGCGCAACGGTTTCTCCATTGGCGGGGAGAATTAGTCCCGACGTATCGATTAGGGGAGCTGTTGGAGTATCAGCGCCCCTTACCGGAAAGCCTTACCAGTCAAGCCTTAAGTTCAGTTGCTGCACCAGAGACATGGCAATTACCCCTGTTGGTACTGCGTCAGGATCAGCAGATATTTGCTCTGGAAGTGGAGCGTCTGGTTACAGAACAAGAATTGGTGATTAAACCTTTTGGGGCGGCGATTTCTCCCCCTAGTTATACCTACGGCTGTACGATTTTGGGGGATGGGAGTGTGATTCCGGTGATTGATGGGATTGCGCTGTTGGAATTTGCCCATGGAGCAATGACGCCAACGGCGACGCCTGTACCGAAAGCGGCTTCAGACGAAACGGCGATGGGTTCAGGGGATACAACTACTCTTAACAAAATGATGCAAGTACCGACAATTTTGATTGTCGATGATGCGGTGGCGTTGCGACAAACCCTAGCGCTAACCCTGGAACGGGCAGGTTTTCGGGTGTTACAAGCGCGGGATGGTCGAGAGGCGATCGAGCAATTGCAGCAAAGTGCATCGGTGCAGTTAGTGGTTTGTGATATTGAGATGCCGAATATGAATGGGTTTGAGTTTCTCAGTCAACGGCGTCAAGATCCGCAATTGTCCAGCGTTCCCGTTGCCATGTTAACCTCTCGCAGCAGTCAAAAACATCGCTGGTTAGCGATGCAGTTGGGGGCGAGTGGGTATTTCACGAAGCCTTATTTGGAACAAGAGTTTGTGGGGTCGTTGAAGGATATTATCCGCGAAAATAGTCTTGTTAGTTATTAGTCATTAGTCCTTTGTCATTTGTCCTTTGTCATTAGGTGAAAAAATGTAGGGTAGCCCCGACGCGCATTTGTGTCATCTTAAGCTTAAAACTCTGCAATACCTTGATCGGTTCCCTCCCGTCCCCCTTATCGATCCGCCTCCCGTCCCCCCTTTAGATCCCCCTTCCGTCCCCCTTTTAGATCCCCCTCCCGTCCCCCTTCAAAAGGGGGAAGCCAGCGGATGCTTCGCTTCTGTTGCACGGGGGAGACCAGATGTTGCTTCGCTTTTTGTTCTATGGGGGAGAATTCAAAGCCTCTCCAAATAAAAAAATATATTCCGCTTCCCTCTCCTTGTAGGAGAGGGCTAGGGAGAGGTTCGGAGAGAGGTTTTCCAGATCCCGTGAAAAGTAAGAACACCATTGACCGACCTGCGCCCTCTCCACCAACTGTAATTTTTGTTGTCTAAAGGAAGATTTTTGTTATGAACAATAATGTCATGAATACTCAATCCCAAGAAAATCAATCCGTACTTTCAGAAAAAACGACACGAGAAACGAAACAAGTATTAAAGTTAATTCTTTTTACCTTGGGAAACTTGCATCTAGCATTACCAATTGAATCCGTCTACAAAATCTTGAATCGCGCCCCTGTTCATGGGAGTGGGATGAATCAGGTGGGAGTCACCCACTCTGGTGAAGAAGAAATTACGGTCATCGATTTATATCAGCGCTTTTTCAAAGAGAGTTTACCGGAAGCTGCTAATGGGGGAGGATATCTAGTAACGATGCAAAATAAAACGGGTGAACTCTATGGCATTCCTGTCGCTGACGCGCCTATTTTAATAGATGTACCACTTTCAGCAATTCGGCTTTTACCAGAATCTTATCGTCGTTCTGATACGGTGAATATTGCCCGTCATGTGGCAGTGATTCCTCAAGATTCTGGAGCAAAAACTATCTTTTTGTTGGACGTTGATTTGCTTTTGCCAACCTGAGATATAGCGCTACGCGCTAGGCAATAGGCAATAGGCAATAGGCAACACTTCGACTTCGCTCAGGGTCAAGCGATTTAAATTTTTCTGGATATGTCCTAACCTTAGTGCGTAGTGCTATAAATGGGTTATTCCGTAGTTGGCGTGCTAAATTGTTAGGTTTAACGCTCATGAAAACCCATAAAATATGATTTAATTTTTATGAGCAATTACATAATAGCGCCAGGGTGCGGGATACCCTTCTATCGTTACAGATAAATCATCAGGATTCAGAAATTCGCGTAAACTATTGATATTTGCCCAAGGTGTGCGGCGTTGTTCCTGCACGGACAAAGGTTCAGCAAAGAAACAGTGAATCTGAGTAAAACCAGCCCGTACTAGCCAATTCTCTAAACAAGATTGAGTGGGCAAAAACCAAATACCGCGTGCTTGAGCATAGCGCTTACGAGGAGTTAAAGCCACAGGAAGTTCGCCCGGAATTCCCTGGCAATCAATAAGAATTTCTCCCTTCGGTGCTAGAGCTTGCCGTAATTTACCCAATAAATTAATCGGATCTCGATGATGGTAAAGAATCCCTAGACAAAAAATTGTATCAAAGAAATTGGGATAAAAATCAATATGCTCAACCCCCAATAACTCAAACGTCAGCATCGGTTGCTGAACAATGTTTTGGATAAGCTGGAAGTTCCAGAAATGCTTAGGAACTGGCTCAAACCCAATCACACACTCCGGTTCCTGATCCGCCATGCGAAACATAAAATAGCCATTGTGACAGCCAATATCTGCCACCCGGCGATTGTTCAGAGATTGAATATGGGGCAAAATTCGCGCCCATTTCCAGTCTGAACGCCATTCTGCATCAATGGAAATCCCAAATAGTTCAAATAGTCCTTTTTTCCAGGGGCAAAAGGCTTGCAACGACTGATAAAATCGCTGCTGTTGTGCGGCTGTGAGTTCCTCAGGACGACCCACTTTTACTACAACATCAGAGAAGTCATACCAATCACTGTGGATATCCTGAACCGCCTGCACTGCTTCCCGGTACTGACTCATTTGGGGAGTAAATAATTTAGATTGTCGCTCTTGGCGTACTGATAAAATTGCCTCTCTTGCTAACGTTTCGGGGTAGCGATCTAGATAATCAGGGGGTATATAACCGATATCAGGATTTGTCATTTTTTATTTAGGTAAAGAACTACGTAGTAAGGATTCAGGTCGGCCCTTGTGGGTGAAATGGCTGCCTTGATGATTAGGGGTGGAGCCAGAGTCTTACCCAATACAGCCCAAAGAGTGTTAGCTCTCGTTGACGGGAGGCTCCACCCCGACTTTCGGCTCACTACCCGCCCTAAGGGTGGAGTGATCAAAATCAGTGAATCAAAGCACCCAAAAATGTGCTGTAATTAAGTCAACAGTTGTGCTGCTGCCATGAAACCAGAAAGAGAAATAGATTTAGAGCGTCTGCCACAATTGCCCAGCTCAGAACTGGTGAAGATAGTCGTGCAGCAGCAACTAGTAATAGAGCAGTTAAAGCAAGAAGTCGTTCGCCTCAAAGCCAGCCTTCAAAAAGACAGTACAACCTCCTCAAAGCCCCCCTCAACTGACCTGCTCAAAAAACCGGAAAAACCGAAAAGCGATGCCAAAGACAAGTCCCAACCCAAAAGGAAACCAGGAGGGCAACCGGGTCATCAGGGAAAGACCCGTAAAGGCTTTAAACGAGTAGACCGATATGAAATCCTTAAGCCTCAAAAATGTATTGATTGTGGCAGTGTAGAATTTATCGAAACCCCAGTAGCTATACAGAGGCAACAAGTAGCCCAATTGGTAGAGCGTCCAATAGAGGTAGTAGAATACCAGCGACACAGTTGTACTTGTGCCAGGTGTGGTCAAACCCAAACGGCTTGCTGGCCAGAAGATATTGTACCAGGTCTTGACTTGAGTGTGAGACTACAAGCCTTTTTGGTGTGGTTAGGAAATTATGGTCATCTTTCATATGAAAAGCAGCAAGAACTGCTCAAGGAACTGGGTGGAGTGGAGATTGGAGTTGGAACTCTGGTGGCGACCAACGCGAGAATGGCGGATGCTATCAAGAACAGCGTTGAACAATTACGGGAATGGGTCAAGAAACAACCCGCCGTACATGTAGATGAATCCCCCTGGCCCGTACTTGGACTTAAAGAATGGCTGTGGGTAACAACGGGTCAGTCGTTCTGCGTGTTTCATCCGGGTGACACTCGCTCACGGGCCGAATTAGTAACTCAGCTAGGAGAAAGCTTTGAAGGTGTACTCAGCACGGATGATTACAGCGTTTATAACGGCTACAGCGCTCAAGCTCAGCAAAAATGTCTAGCCCATCTGTTGCGTCACTTTAAACAAGTTGTCAAGTTGAATCACGGTAACAACCCGGCTTTGGGAGAAGCATTCATTGAGTTGATTGAAGAAGCTTTTGCCCAACACAAAAAATGGCGACAAACAAAAGATGATAGTGCCTATCGCACTTGGGCGGCTGGGTTTAAGCTACGAGTAGAGCTAAGTATACAGCAGTGGATAAGACAGGCGGGCTATGAGGCGGGGAAATTGCTACGTTCTCTGCGAGACAAAGCACAGCAATGGTGGTATTTTCTTGAGCATCCTCAGATCCCACCGGACAATAACCTGGCTGAACGTTCTTTACGTTTAGCCGTGACCAAGCGTAAAGTCAGTGGCGGGTCACGTTCGATGGCACGATTTCAACAAACGGCTGACTTACTCACCGTCATACAGACTTGTAGACGACAGGGACGCTCGGTTCTTACGTTTTTCCAACAAGCCTTAAGGGCTGAGGTCGAGTTAGTTCAATCGACTTGTTCCCTTTTACCCGAACCAATTCCTTGAATGACTTACATAGTCAATTACAGGTTGATGAATTACTTGGCTCTACTGCCAAGGTCAATCCTTTTGTCGCGATGTGAGGAGTGGGAAAAGTAGCCTGGGCGCACTCGCCGATATGACTTGAGTCCCTTTCAAAGTTATTTGATCACGGCGAGCGCCCCCAGGCTGATTAACAAGCTAAACACCGACCTGAATCCTTACGGACATTCTTACATTTCCCTTTTGCCTGTTATCAGGTCATTACTAGGATTAACTGATGTCCTAACGTGTCTGCGTAGTGCTATACTTCCAACAGAATTGGATTAATAATTGCTTCAGAGCGGGCTTTTTTATTGCCAACCGCGATCGCCCAGGGAATAAGTATTCGGACAAAAGAAAACGGCACTCTATGAAGTTTTGTAATCAATGTAGAACTTTCTTTTTTCTCCCCCTCACCCCCTCACCCCCTCACCCTCTCACCCCCTCACCCTCTCACCCCCTCACCCTCTCACCCCCTCACCCTCTCACCCCATCTACTCTATCTCTACATCCTTTCAGCCTCTTGACGCAATGCCCCAATAATCTGAGTATTAGCCTTGGGAAACGGAAACTGGTCAATTTCCTCTAGGGTTACCCAACGGATTTCATCACATTCCAGGGCTTGAGGCACACCTGAGAGATGACGACAGTGATGGACAATCAACGTCACGCGAAAATGGCTATAGGCATGATCAACCGTGATTACGCGATCGCCTACTTCAATCTCAATTCCCAATTCTTCCCGAATTTCCCGCTTAATACAGTCTGCCACGGTTTCATCCGGTTCAATTTTGCCGCCAGGAAACTCCCATAATCCACCCAGTAACCCTTGAGCAGGGCGGCGGTCAATTAAAATTTGTCCTTGGTCATTCCAAATTACAGCAACACCAATGATTTTGTGAGGTAAGGGGGTAGAGGCTTCACGCATGGGTAACTTAGATGCAACACCTAGATTGTACGCCTGACAGTGACTCTGCCAAGGACAATGGCAACAATCGGGGTGTTTAGGAGTACAGATAGTCGCCCCTAAATCCATTAACGCCTGATTAAACGTGCCAGGATGTTCTGGATCAAGCAACGTTTCCGAAAGTTGCCAAAGCTGTTTTGTTGCTTTAGCAGGTGGTATCGATAAAGCTACCAATCGTGCCAGAATTCGCTTCACATTCCCATCCAGAATTGGCACAGGTTGATTAAAAGCGGCGCTGAGAATTCCGCCAGCAGTGGTTCGACCAATTCCTGGTAATGCTAAAACATCACTCAGTTGATCTGGAAAAATTCCCCCGTAGTCCTGGATTATTTTTTGAGCGGCTTTGTGGAGATTTCTGGCTCTACTGTAATATCCTAATCCCTGCCAAACCAGAAGCACCTGTTGTAAATCTGCTGTCGCTAGCGCTTCAATAGTGGGAAATTCAGCCAACCAACGGTGATAATAAGGGATAACCGTTTTCACCTGGGTTTGCTGCAACATAATTTCCGAAATCCAGATTGGATATGGATCGGTGCTACCTCGCCAAGGCAAGTCTCGACAGGCGTTGGCATACCAGGTTAAGAGAGTTTGTCGCTGGTTTTCTACAGATGAAATCGGCAGCCTAGCGAATGAGTCTGCCGATTTTCGATTTCGTCCCAATTATCCTATGTCCTGTAGATGACTTTCTTTTCTTCTGCCTTCTTACTCTAGTGCAAGAAGGCAGAAATAGCTGAACAGCTAATATCTCCCCCAGCTTCCCCAGCTTCCCCAGCTTCATCGTATCTACGAAGCTGCTCAAGTATTTTTATGCCCGCTGCACTAGCCAGCATCTGCGCCGGAGGAATCGGTCTTTTGCAACGATTTCTCAAATGTCATGCGTTGTTCTGCTTTGCGTAGGAAATAACCACTGACCATTGCTGAGGCTAACAAATGTCCTAGATTCTCGCGGCTAGTATTAATAGTGACATCAAAATGGTCTGAAGGAATATTACCCAACAATCCCATCACATTACGTTCAATGACCTGAAACACATCAGCCGAGGTGGGTTTGGATAAATGGGAAACGGTTTCTGGACTCAACGATTGTACGTACTCCCACAAAAGATTATTGTCTCCATTGCCTTCAAAAAATTCTGGGACACGATCAGATTGGTTGTTCACCGTTTACCTCCGAGCAATAGCTCTATATCTTCCATCTAACTTAACAAGGGATAATTGATAATCAGGTAGGCGGAACCGAACCCATAATATCAGGTTGTCTCATAAGACCAACTAACTGACTGCAATATATTCACGCATGTCGGCTTGGCGCTTGCGAAGCTTAGACAGCGCTTCCCGTTCAATTTGGCGGACTCGTTCCCGGCTGATTTTGAGTTGATCGCCAATCTTGGCAAGTGTCATGGGTTGACCATCGACTAGACCAAAGCGTAGCATTAGCACTTCACGTTGCTGCTCGGTTAAATCCGCCATTAACTTCTCCAGATCGATTTGCATGGCTGAATAGGTAGCAAAATCTTCTGGCGAAGGTCCGCTATCTTCGAGCAGTTCTCCTAATTCCGTATCTTGATTATCGCCGACCCGCAGATCTAACGATAGAGGTTGACGTGCTTTCTCCAGGTACTCCCGGACTTGCTTGGGTGTCAGGTCTAATTCCGTCGCCAATTCCGATATGGTAGCAGCACGCCCTAGCTTCTGGGAGAGTTGGCGCTGGGCTTTTTTGATTTTGTTCAGCTTTTCTGTGATGTGGATCGGTAAGCGAATCGTTCGTCCTTTTTCCGCGATCGCACGGGTAATCGCTTGACGAATCCACCAGTAGGCGTAGGTAGAGAAACGATACCCTTTGGTCGGGTCAAATTTTTCTACGCCCCGTTGCATGCCAATCGTACCTTCCTGAATCAAGTCCAGCAAGTCTACATTACGCTTGATATATTTCTTGGCGACGGAAACCACCAGACGTAAATTGGCTTCTACCATTTTGCGCTTAGCGACTTGACCCGCCCTGATGCACGATTGTAACTCGGCTTCCGATAGGGACGAGGCTTTTGCCCACTCACACAGCGTTGGTTCGTAACCCAATTGTTCAAACAGCGACTCTTTGGTTTGCTCTAAGGCATTTAAACGCTGGACTTGTTTTCCGTATAATATCTCTTGCTCGTGGGTCAACAGGGGTACACGACCAATTTCTTGGAGGTAAGTGCGGACAAGGTCTGTAGAGGTCTGAGCAGTTTTCATAGCGATCGCTATATCTATATTATGAGTGGAGTTCAAGCAACTAAGCTCCTTTTCAGGAGGGTTCACCTTAAGCTGGGGTGAACGATTCTCTATGAGAGAAATGTTAAGTTTTATTTCAATAGGGGAAAATGGATTGATTAGAAAACTCGAAATGTGTATGACTGGGTGAGTTAAAGCCCCCATCTCTAACCCAGATTTAGAATTGACTATCTATCTGATTTGTTTTTGCCTCTGCTTATTGCATACGTTATATCTAACACTAGCTAACACTTCGTTAAATATTGTAACATATCTTAATCAAAAGCCGTCCATATAGAGCAGGGGGAGCAGGGGGAGCAGGGGGAGCAGGGGAAGTTGGGAGTTAACTCAAAACTATACCTTACCCGGTTCCCTGTTCTCTGTTCCCTGACATAAGACAAATGACGAAGGACATAAACGAATGACTCAAACCCTCTGGATTGCCCGACACGGAAATCGCCTCGACTTTGTTAACCCTGACTGGTTTAACACAGCAGAACGTCCTTATGATCCCCCGTTATCGGACGATGGCGTTGGTCAAGCGCGGGAGTTAGGTGAACGGTTAAAGGGGGAGACGATTAAGCATATTTTCGCCTCACCGTTTTTGCGAACGGTACAAACAGCGAACCAAGTTGCTCAGATTTTGGACTTACCCATTAAGATGGAGGCGGGTTTGAGTGAATGGCTGAATCCGGAATGGATGAGAACAGAGCCAGAACGACTGTCTGTTGAGGAATTACAACAGCGTTTTCCCTGTATTGATTCGGGGTATACCTCCCGCGTCATCCCTCAGTATCCAGAAACAAATGAGAAAGTGCTAGAACGCACCGCTCAAACAGCTCGCCTGCTGACCACAGAATTCGGAGACGATATCTTATTAGTAGGTCATGGTGCTTCAGTCGTCGGTGCGACCTGGGGATTAATTCCGGGTCAACCCGAAGTGAACGCCGCTTTATGCTGTTTAGTTAAACTCATGCGTCATGAGGAAAAATGGGTGATGGAACTCAACGGGGATACTTCCCACCTCAGTCAAACTGAAGACGTGATTCGATTTCATTAAAGTATAAGATTCTATGACATTAATACTGGCAGGAGATATCGGCGGGACTAAAACGATTTTGCGACTGGTGGAGGATTCAGACTCGGAATCGTTATCGGTTCTCCATGAAGCCCGTTATCCTAGCCGGGATTTCCCAGATTTAGTACCGATCGTCCAAACGTTTCTATCAGAAGCCGGACAGAAGCTTCAGCAGAAACTGACCATTGAAAAAGCCTGTTTTGCGATCGCAGGTCCTGTGGTTAACGATACCTCTAACTTGACCAATTTGGCGTGGGTGTTGGACGCTAGACGCTTAGAGGAAGAACTCGCGATCGCGAAAATCACTTTGCTCAATGATTTTGCGGCGGTTGGCTACGGGATTCTCGGTTTAGAGGCGGATGATTTATGTACGCTGCAACAGGTTACACCCCAATCTGATGCGCCAATTGCGGTACTCGGTGCGGGTACAGGGTTAGGACAAGGATTTCTGATTCAGAACCAGGACAGGTATCAGGTTTTCGCGTCCGAAGGCGGACATGCGGATTTTGCCCCCCGCACTGAACTGGAGTTCCAACTTTTACAATATTTACGCGAGAAGTACGATATTCAGCGCATTTCCGCTGAACGAGTCGTTTCCGGTCAAGGAATTGTCGCCGTTTACCAGTTTTTGCGCGATCGGCAATTTGCCCACGAATCTCCAGATATTGCCCAAGTCGTTAGAACCTGGGAACGGGAAATGGGACGCAGTGAAAAAAGCGTTGATCCGGCGGCGGAGATTTCTAAAGCAGCGTTGCAAAAGAGCGACCATCTCAGTGAACAGACCTTGAAAATGTTTGTGGAAGCTTACGGTGCAGAAGCGGGGAATCTAGCACTCAAACTCTTACCCTACGGTGGGCTATATATTGCTGGCGGGATTGCGGCTAAGATTTTGCCCTTGATGCAGGATGGTAGTTTCTTGCGAACCTTTACGGAAAAAGGTCGGGTCAGTCCCCTGCTGGAAAACGTTCCAGTTCATATTGTGATGAATCCCCAGGTTGGGCTAATTGGTGCAGCAATATGCGCCTCTCGATTGTAAGTTACTCAAAACGTTTTCGGTTGGGGAGCATGTCACCTTTTTAGGTTGGGTTCTTGGAACAATAGAGTTAAACTATTGTCAATTCCTTGACTCAGGTTAAAATCTAGGTCTGATCATCAAACAAGCTGTTATTCCAGAAAACAGACGTTTGACGATGAGTGTTTCACCTGAGAAAACAGGATAAATTGTACTTACAGTAGGCTTTAGGATAGCGACAGAAATAATCATGAATCAGCGCGGTGTAACGATATGGTTCACGGGTCTAAGTGGTGCGGGTAAAACCACCATTACCCAAGCATTAGCCAAAACCTTGCAAGAGAAGGAGTGTAAGCTAGAAGTCTTAGACGGCGACATTGTTCGTCAGAATCTCACCAAAGGCTTGGGCTTTAGCAAAGAAGACCGCGACGAAAATATCCGTCGCATTGGTTTTGTGTCTCACCTACTGACCCGCAATGGTGTAATCGTTTTGGTATCGGCTATCTCGCCCTACCGGGCAATTCGAGAAGAGGTACGCCAAAAAGTTGGTGATTTTCTAGAAGTTTATGTTAATGCTCCCCTGGCAACCTGTGAAGAACGAGATGTCAAGGGATTATATAAACGCGCCCGCGCTGGAGAAATTCTTGGGTTTACCGGAATTGATGATCCTTACGAACCACCACTCAACCCCGAAGTGGAATGCCGCACTGATCAGGAAGAGTTATCGGAGAGTGTCACAAAAGTGCTACAAAAATTGGAAGAATTGGGTTATTTACCCAAGCAACTTGCGGTAGAAGGCGCTTAGAGACTCGTACAAGAAGGCAGATGACTGCACTTGTTTAGGTAAGCTGTTCGGCATTTAAACCTTAATATCAATAATGGCGCAATCCTTGTAGTGCGAGCATCTTGCTCGCTACTAATACCCAATTTAAATGCATGACAGCTTATCTGCTTTTATTGAGTCTCTGGTTAATGGGTGAGTTATTTCCACCACGCTGCACGATTAGCGTCCCTTTGTAACCCTAGCCGTCAAAAGCAGTAGAGACGTTCCGGCGGAACGTCTCTAAGAAATTAATAAAAATCCTAATATGAAATTAACGATAACTCGGATTTTTTTAGGTGTTGCTGCCCTGTTCGGCGGTTTATCTGTCGCCGCTGGAGCTTTTGCTTCTCATGGGTTGAGAGAAAAACTAAGTGAACGGGCTTTAGACATTTTTGAAACGGGTAGTCGTTATCAAATTTATCATTCCCTAGCGTTGCTCATTGTGGCATTGCTGCTTTCTCGCGCTGAAACTCCCTCATCTCCCCTCATCGCCGCTGGAATCGCTTTTATTGTGGGCATCGCTATCTTTTCCGGCAGTCTATACGCCCTGAGTTTAAGCGGTATTAAATGGCTGGGTGCTATTACTCCACTGGGGGGAGTCGCCTTGATCCTGGGATGGGGATGTTTAGCGATCGCAGCGTGGAATTTTAAATAATGAACCAGATTTTCAGAATAATCTTGATAGTTAGTCAGCCACCTATAACTCTATCACATTCTGTGTTTATTTGTTATCTTCCATGAACGCAAGCCATCTTGTAAGTTTGCTGAAAAGCCCTATGGTGACAACAACATTCCAACCGCAGGGGATTCGCTGCCCAACTTTTAAAATCAGGGGCTAGTCGAATCATCTTTTGCAAGATTGTATCGTCGATCCACAAAACAAGTGGAAAAGGAAACTGTTTGCGAAACTCTTCACGCACCAGATTAGTTGCACTCAAAACTTGATCAACAGCAACCACCGAATCAAGACCAAAGACAACGACAGCCGGAGGTGGTGGTTCATCCACGGCTGTGCGTATTGCCGTAAACAGAGTATCCACGGAGGGAGGCAGCATCACACCCTGGATAGGAAGTGCAGAGAATTCTTGTAACTGGTTTAATACGGATAGGGGTTGGGGTGAAAACTTGCTGCACACCAAAATCAGGGCAAAATGACCTTGGGACATAATGATTGCTCTGGCAAGCTTTCTCAGGGATTGTTCGTTATTTGCGTTGAAAGCTTGTGCTTCTATATTAGTCATAGGAAGATGCTGACAGTTTTTCCTAATTTGAATGCTTGGATTCTATCTAAGTTTTCCCTCGTAATTATTTGTATTTTTAAATAAAAAATTAATCCAACTTCCTAATTTCTAATAAATCTTAGGGGATGAGTGCGTATGAACCGATATAGGACAACAATGTGTCGGTCTCCCAATTCGTTCCATTGTAATAAAACTTAACATTTTTATCCAGTTCAGATTTTCTGAGCTAGGGCGGACGGTTCTAGTGCAGCATGGCTCTAAATAGCTGACCAGCTAATCTCCCCAGTTCTCCCGCACCTGGAACCCTCCTGCTCCCTCTTGTTTCCCCGTCTTGTCATCCTGAACCTTTCCACTCATTTAACGCCAAGTTTTGTTAACCTAGCCGATGGAGATGAGTTCAGCCGTTTAAGGTTATTTATCCCAAAACCTGCTGGGGCAATCATGAGGAAATGGGGGAGATCGGCTAAGATTCCTGACATAAAGACAGTATTACTCACAAAATACACCTTAAATGTGAAATTTTTGGGTAAGTCTTGGGAGTACCCCAGCCGGAAAATGTTGAAAAACTTTAAATATTATGCCAATTCGCCATGTCATTGACCGACAATACAGAAATGTTTGTAGCCAAAAATACAAAAAGTCTCGGAGCAACGTTCCAAATCAGTCAGAGCCACAAAACTCAAAACGACTCCCCCAGTCTTGATCCGACAGCCAATGGCAATAAGTCGCTTTGGCAACCTTTGCCTAACTCAGCCAGTCATTCCTGATCAGGAAGGTGTGTAGCCCGTCAATAGTGATATCTCTAGATTTGCTCCTTTTATGAAACAGTTGGTCAAAACCTTATTTACAGCCTTTGCCGATGGGCTAGTTGCTTTTAGCCGTGCTTGTGGGCATCAGGCTTGGTTAATGTTTCTGTTTATGTTGGGTTTGTGCTTAGCCTTATGGCTGCCAACCCTAGCTTACGCTCAAACGCGGCTGAGTGATATCCAAGGAAATTGGGCGCAATCGTGCATTGAACAGTTAGCCCAGCAGCAGATTATTCGTGGTTATCCAGATAATCGTTTTCAACCCAATGCCCCTGTAACTAGGGCTGAATTTGCCGCCATGCTAGGTAAAGCCTTTCCGGATGCGCCAGAGATACGCACGGGCGGAAAATTTGCCGATGTGCCAACTCGACACTGGGCAAGTCAAGCGATTCACCAAGCCTATCAAACCGGATTTTTAGCGGGTTATCCGGGTGGACTATTCCAACCCAATCAACCGATCCCCCGTGTGCAAGCCTTAGTCTCTTTAGCCAGTGGGTTGAAGTATGTTCCCCAGCAACCTGCTGTTGAAACCTTGACATCAGCATTTGAAGATGCTAGCACGATTCCCAATTATTCCCAAGGCGCGATCGCAACCGCTGTAGAAAACCAGCTTGTAGTTAATTATCCCAGTGTGCAAACCTTTAACCCGAACCAAAATGCGAGTCGGGCTGAAATTGCCGCTTTTTTGTGCCAAGCGACTCAAACCGCTGAGTTGATCCCCTCCCAGTACATTGCTAAAGTCGAGACTCAAGTTCCTAATTCGGCTCAAGCTGAGTTACGTGGGGTGTGGCTGACGAATATTGATAGCCAAGTCTTATTTTCCACTCAAGGCATTACCAACGCCATTCAACGCCTGGATCAACTCAACTTCAACACCGTCTATCCCACCGTTTGGAATTGGGGCTATACCCTCTACCCTAGTCAAGTGGCTGAACGGGAAATTGGGCGGGCGGTAAGGCTAGTGACTCCGTTAGATGAATCCCTTGATCCCAATCAGGGAACCCAAGGACGAGATATGCTCAAGGAAATCATCCAACAAGCCCATCAAAAGGATATGAGGGTGATTCCCTGGTTTGAATTTGGATTTATGGCACCCGCTGACTCGGAGTTAGCCCAACGTCACCCCGATTGGCTGACGCAAAATCGCCAAGGTGGGAAGATTAAACAAGAAGGAAGTCACGATCGCGTTTGGCTGAATCCCTTTAACCCGGAAGTGCAGCAGTTTATCCAGGATTTAGTGGTTGAGTTAGTCAACAACTATGATGTTGATGGGATTCAATTCGACGATCATTTCGGCTTGCCCTTTGAGTTTGGTTATGATCCCTTGACCGTTAAGCTCTATCAACAAGAGCATCAAGGTCAATCTCCTCCTCGTGATCCCAAAAACCCAGAGTGGGTACGATGGCGGGCGAACAAAATTACCGACTACTTAACCCAACTTTTCCGAGCGATTAAAGCGCAAAAGTCGGATGTGATTATCTCCCTGTCTCCCAATCCTCAAGATTTTTCCTATGAATTCTATCTCGCCGATTGGTATACCTGGGAACGTCGTGGTTTGGTTGAAGAGTTGATCGTCCAGATTTATCGGAATGACTTTGATCGGTTTATTGCAGAACTCGAACAGCCGGAAGTCCAGGCGGCGCGGCGTCATATCCCTGTGGGGATCGGGATTTTAGCCGGATTAAAAAATAAGCCGATTTCGTTATCACAAATTCAAAAGCAAGTCGAAGCTGTGCGTCAGCGAGGATTTGCTGGGGTGTCATTCTTTTTCTACGAAACCCTGTGGGACAACGCGCCCGAATCCTCACCCCAGCGTCAGGCAGCGTTTCAGGCACTCTTTCCCCTACCTGCGCGATCGCCGGAAATTTCAGCGGATTGGGACGTCTCGGATTAGAAAGGGCTTTAAGTAGGTGGGGACAATTAAAGTTAACGGTGGGGATCGTCATTCGTCATACTCGCGATAGCAAGAAGCAAGCTACGTCATTCATCCTTTGTATACGCTGACGATCCCACAATCGTGCTAACCTACTTACTAGAATCAACGTTACTGCTTTCTAATTTAACCACGGAACCAGAAGCATCTGTGCGATAGATCCAGCGGTGTTGCCCCTTGGCAACAGCCACTTGCCATCCAGATACAGGTATCTGCTGACAAGAGGCTTCTGCTTCAGCCAATTCTAGACAATTATCAGACCAGGTATGGGGTTGCACATCAACTAGGTCGAGTTTCGAGGAAGGCACTCGTGTATGCTCGGAGGCATGTTGCAAAACAATATGACCAATTGCCGTAGATAGCTGAGGATTCGCCTGAGGAGACTGATTCGTCATCCCTTTATTCTTGGGTGATAGATGACCCGCACTAAAGGACAAAATCAGAGTAAAGGCAATGGCTTGAAGAATTAGACGGGGTTGGATGGCGTTGTTTTGAAAGGTTGATGTTTCCGAGTTAGTGGGTTTAATCGTTTTCATCACAAATCTTAGATAAGGGGGCTTGAGTTCGGATAGCGTACCAATCGGTAGATCACAGCACCCCAATACCGAGTTAGTCCGGAATCTAGCCGCTTATTCCGGTTGCAGCATTTTAAAATCGATTGCTATAAAATTTTTAACGGGAACAAAGAAATATGTTGTTTGATTGGACGCTACCCAATGGCAACATCTACAGAATCAAGTCAAACATTGTTCTCTTGGCTTAACTCAATCCTTATAGTTTGTCAGTCTAGTCACTCGGCTTGACATAAAATTGGCGTTCCTACAACTTTAAACAGGGTAAGCTGCTAGAGTATAAGGGGTCACAGAAGAGCAGGTATAGTGTTTTGAGCAAGGGGTTCTATGGTTGAGCAAGTGATTAACAAGCTCTTTTTAGCTAGGCTTGAAGTTTATCCCTCAAGCTGACGTTGTACCGTTTGTATCGGTCAGCGTTTGGTAGATTGACTCTTGCTGCGTTTACCCTTAGCTATTCTTAGTCATATATTATTTTAACTGATAAAACAATAAATTTCTAGCCGCCAAAGACCCAGATGCTTATAAACTAACTATTATAAAGACTACATTCGCGATGCACCCCCAGCCAATTTCTCCGGCAACCTTTGGCTGATCACAGCAAACCTCACCTACAATGATCCCTGTTCAGCCTTACTCATGCGTACTCCTCCACTGCTCATGAAAGAAATGAGGAACGGGGCAAGTAATAGAAATTAGGTAAGTCTAATCGATAAGCAGAAATTATGAGTACAACGGACGATGCACGGCAATATGCACCTGCGACTCAACGCAACCGCGAACCGATTCTTGAGATTCTACGTCGCGTACTGCCTGCAAAAGGTACAGTTTTAGAAGTTGCTAGTGGCACAGGGGAACATGCTGTTTTCTTTGCCCCACGTCTAAAGCCACGTCAATGGTTACCTTCTGATGCCAATCCTCTCATGCGTGCCAGTATTGCAGACTGGTCTGCTTACGAACCTGCTGATAATCTTTACCCACCCTTAGATATTGATGTGCAGACACCGAGTTGGTCTGTAGAGAAGGAGTCACCTGTTGATTGGGAAACCTCACCGTTGAAGGCGATCGTCAGCATTAATTTGATTCACATTGCCCCCTGGTCAGCGTGCTTGGGACTGATAGCCGGGGCAAGTCGTCTGCTTCCTCCAGGAGGCGTTCTCTATTTATATGGTCCATTCAAGCGCAATGGACAGCATACTGCTGCCAGTAATGCTGCCTTTGATGCCTCGTTGAAGGCGTCCAATCCAGACTGGGGTGTGCGTGACCTTGAGGATATTGTGGCAATCGCCCAAGATCAGCATCTAGCCTTGGATCAAATCTACCCGATGCCTGCGAACAATCTTTCAGTCGTCTTTCATCATTCTTGAGCGGTTTGTGTTGCTTTCTCCAAAAGATTGGTACGAATACATCCGCTATACCAAGTCCAGTTTGGTTGAGAATCTAAGGGATTGTATTGCGCCCAAATCTTGCCGCTGTGGGTTTGATAAAAGTCTACAATTTCTGCTGTCGCCTTACCTCCCCAAGGCGCTTTTACTGTAATCGAGTCGCCTTTGTGAAACAGTTCGCCAGCTTCATTTGTCGTTTCTGTAACTGGAGGGGGTGGCGGTTTCTTTTCAACGGATTTGGCAGGGATGGGTTTGGGTTTAATGGCTAGATAGGGTTTCTTTTCAGCCGTTGGAGGATTGGGGGGAGTAGAACTCTGAGTTGACTCGGCTTTTTCTTCTGTTGCTGGAGGATTGGGGGGAGTAGAACTCTGGGTTGACTCCTCAGTTTGAGGAGGATTAACCTCAGTGCTGTCTTGGGTTGATTCCTCAACTGTTTTCGTGGATTCAGATGTCTCTGACGTTTCAGGAAGATTCGACGTCAAAGATTCGATATTGTTTTTTTTGCGGCCGGATTTTTTTTTGCGAGCCATAGCAGTCTGGTAGTTGTCAGCTTATTACGAACCTGAATTTTTCTGTAGGGGGGTGGGGGTATTACCCCTCATCCCATCCTAGACGAGTTGGGTTAGTGTATATATCTGGGGTGCATCTACATTTACCCCATCATACTCAGAGCTTCAGGAAATTCCATATATTGATCCTCTCGCTTTCCCATAGAGGAAGTCGTGGAAAGCAGAATTCGAGTTATTCTCAGGATTAAAGACATATCATCGCTAAACAGCCTTGCGTAAATGTTCGACTACCGGAACAGAGCAGGATATTTAGCGATCGCCAATAGATTTGACCTTGGCGTTAGTATAGCATCGCGGTCAGTTCTCGTCTCAGGATGGCGTAATAGCGATATTTGGCATGTCAGTAGCCTCGTGTCACGCGAATGGGCTAAAAGTTAAAATCCCTTTAAACAGGTTTTTGCCTTTAATCCTGTAAGCTTTAGCTTACTTTAGCTTTCAGCCGGAAATTTATTTCCCGGCTGTGCTTGAGTGCGCTTACCAGACCATCGGTTTCATCGAACAGTCAAATCATATCAAATCCGGTTAAATAACCTCACTAAAAATGGCTGAAACCCTCATTCTGACGTGATTGCATTGGTGTGCAATCAACAGGATTTGATATCACCCCTCCAGCTTCGGGAGCATCAAAAGCCGATGGTTTTGGGAGCATGTCAGGTTTGACGTAATGTTCATGCTAACCTGCGCTTGTTGGGTTACTCTACCCTTCGGGTTCTCCTCCGGAGTACGAGAAGGCTCCGCCTACGTTCCTCAACCCAACCTACTCTCGTTGACATGCACCTACGATTTTTCCGTGTCTCTCCAATATATTTGCTCAGATACACAAGACCTGTATTGTAGTATCCGTGCCACAATTGAGGAATAGAGTATTAATCCAACCAACGAACAAGCTCAAACCTGTTTGCGTGTCTGCCAGATGCTGTCTAACTATTATCGGGACATTCAGCTATTCCGCTTTAATGCTCAAACCGGAGAAGTCTATATTTTCGCAGGTGAAGAACTACAAATTATCGTGTCTCGTAATGGATTATGGAGGTTTTTGAATGAAGCCGAACTTTGAAGCGATGAGTACAGCCGAATTAAAAATATACGTTCTGTCTCATCGAGATGATGATGAAGCAATTCGTACTCTGTTTAGTCGTCGTAATCCCCCCGACTCAGAAGCGACATGGTATGGACCAATGTGTACTCCTGATGGTTTACCCATTGAAGAGAATATCCAGATAGCTGAGGAAGCCATTCGGAAACGATCTGAACGCGATCACGAAAAACAAAGACAAAAAGAGCAAGAAAGAGTTAATTCGGGGAAGAATGATATGACTGTCGTTACCCAAGAAGAAATTGAAAATTTTCGTAAGCAATTGAGAGATTATCCAGAAGCAATCGCAGCACTTGACGAAATCGAGGCGTGTGAAGGACATTTAGAAGATGCTGCTGTGGTGCTAGCCATAGAAGCAGGACAAGAACCTGAACGGGGTGCTAGAGAG
Source organism: Coleofasciculus sp. B1-GNL1-01 (assembly GCF_040220235.1). Classification (NCBI taxonomy): domain Bacteria; kingdom Bacillati; phylum Cyanobacteriota; class Cyanophyceae; order Coleofasciculales; family Coleofasciculaceae; genus Coleofasciculus; species Coleofasciculus sp. B1-GNL1-01. The sequence goes on along the minus strand of NZ_JAVJTO010000077.1, from coordinate 34,528 downwards.
TGGTTAGAGGGAATATCTGAACGATGCCGTCCCATTCTTTGTCAAGAAGATTTTAGAGATGAGATAATGGCAGGATTGCTAGCGGGTTCGGTGGAAGCTTTACTTGCTACGACGTTAATTCCCTCAGGGTTAGCTACTCCAGTTGTCATTTATGCTTTTAAGATTGGAATTAGAAAATTCTGTAATGTCTCCTAGTGGAACTCTAGATGCCTATAGCCGTAAAAGCAGCCCAATAATAGGGATTAGCAAACGGGTAGGGTTGGCGCTTACGCGCTTGCTTCAGGGATGCTTTGAAAATGCGAGACTTGCTTTTGGGAAGTTGGGCAAAGATTTGCTCAATTTGAGAATGGTATTTATCTAAGAGTTTTTCAAATTCATTGCTAGTTAGAGTTCTTAGCCATTTTTGAGCTTGGTTCAGAGCAATGGCAATTGTCCCTTCTTCTAATTTGGGCAATTTACTTAAATTTTCATAGAACTTGATCATCAAGAAGGCAGTAGAAAAGTCTTGAACTTTCCAAAGGCTACTGACAACGCTAGGACTACCTGCGTAGAGAAATCCACTGGGTAAACTAATATATTCATCGCTTATATCATTGAGTCCTGTCAAACCTGTTTCACAAGCAGAGAGGGTGACAAGGCGGCATTGATTGAGTGTTAGTCCAAAGATTTCTGCTAGCGTGAGTCGTCCATCTTCTGGTTGTTCATCTTTAGCTAAGATTAAGGATGATTCTAGGGGTGAATGGAGGTTAAACTTGCCATGACAAGAAAAGTGAATACAGTGGGCTAATGGTAACTCTTGATTAAGTTTAAGAGCAGATTCAGTTGCTTCCTCTTTTGCTAAGACTTGGGTAGAGGAAAAGAATGTGCGGCTCATTTCAACTTCTAAGTCGGTGTACGGTAGGTTATCCGTGGGGTTTTGAATTGCAACAGCAAATCCATATAAATTTGGCGGCGTTCTTCGTTCATAGCACAAGACAACACTCAATTAACACCTGATCTTCATGCAATCTAATTGATAATTTTACTCACTCCAAAACCTCCACAATTCCGGATCGCCCATCAATTCTTACCCGTTGACCATTGCGGAACATCTGAGTCGCATTATGAATATCCATCACCGCTGGAATCCCATATTCCCGCGCCACGATCGCGCCGTGGGATAGCCGCCCGCCAACCTCAGCAATTAAGCCGCCTGCACGCGCTAATAAGGGTGCCCAACCGGAATCCGTGTAGGGGACAACCAGTATCGTTTGACGGTCAATGTCTGGAACCGATTGTAGGTTACTTAAAACCCTAACCCAACCTTCCACTTGTCCAGCACTTGCGCCAATTCCCACAAGACGCTGTTGAGCGGGTTCGGATTGGGTTTGCATCAGCAAGGAAACGGCGGGAGGATTGCCATAGACGAGGGGAGGGACACTAGCTAATTGACGATGTTCATCTAACTGCGATCGGCGATAATGAATCAATCTGGGAAGTTCCTCTCGCAAAACTTGATCGGTTTCCGCTATTAGACGCTCAATCTCCGCAAATTCTAAGAAGAAAATATCCCCAGCTTCAGAGAGTAAACCGGATTCTAACCACCGTTTTTCTAGAGCGACAAAACTCCAACGCAAGTCGGCTAAAAATTGGGAATAAACTTCAGTTACTCGCCCTTTTAAATTCAAACGCGCTTGTACCACTTCCGCTTTCCAGCGCTGACGCTTGGGCGGTTTAGGTGCTGGGGGAGGATCACATAAAAACTGGGCAAAGAGTTGTCGTATCGGTCGCGGATCTTCTTTCCATCTGGGAACGGCAATATCTGTGGCGACATCGCTGAGATAACCATATTGTGCCAGAAATTGGTCGAATTGTTCTAAAACACTTTGAGCATCGGGAATTTCTGACAAGGTGGTAAAGACAGAAGCGTGATTATCACAATTAATTTGTTTTGGACTTAATAAATGGCGCGTATCGTCGGCTAATTGGGCGAGTGATCGCAAGCTGGCAATTTCTGGAGTTTGGCTACTATCTAATTCTTCATCCTTTACCTTGAGCAACGCTTGTCGCAGGGAGAGGCTTAAAGGAGCGAGAATACTATAATACGTGGCTCGTTGTAATTCCGATAATATCTGGTTCACTCGTTCCAGAATTTCGGCATCTGATAATTCTGAAACCGATTGCTCTTGCAGTTGACGTAAAGCCGGAGCAAAATGGTGTTGATAATCTTGCTCAAAATCCTTATCTAAATTCCATTCCCGACCTAACAGACGCAATAATCCGGGGAGGTTCCGCAGCGTGGATTTCAGGGGCGGTTTAGAAAATTTCGCTCCCCTTGTCAGAAACTCCAAACTTTCTGGCGGTAAACCCATGCGCCGGAAAATATCACCTAACAATGTGGCATTAAAATAGGCGCGAGCATAATGCAGTGTAGCAGTTTGATTAAAATCCAATCCCTGCGATCGTTCTTTTAACACGATGGTAAAAATTTCTCCCCAAACGCCACAGGTGAGGGGACGATTAATAGACCAAGTGAGGGGTCGAATCAGTCCGGGAATCACCTCTGCGGCAATCTTGCGCGTCCAGATGGGTTGTAGATTGGTAATGGGTCGTGTTTGCAGTAACCATAACTGCTGACCGTCATAAGTCCATTCAATATCTTGGGGAATCCCATGATAGCGGTCTTCCAAGTCTCGCGCTAAAACAGCCACCTCCTGGATTAACGCTGGGGGTAAATCTCCCTCTCCTTCAATTTCAACCGATGGGGAACGATTATCTCCAGTCTCCTGTTGCTCAAGTGGGGCGGGTCTCGTCGAGTTATCGGTTTGTTCGGGAACGTTATCGGTCAAACCCTCCCCTACAGGCTTAGATTCCTGGAAAAATACCCGATACTGTTCTGGGGTGACTTGACCGGATACAATTTTGGAGGCATCTCCGGGTAATCCTTCGATGACTACGGTGTCTTGTTGCTGCTGCATCGGATCACGACTAAAGGCGACACCGGAAAAGACGCCTGGGATTTGTTTTTGAATTAAGACCGCCATCGCCGTGTCGGGTAAATCTCGGTTACGGCGATACTGTGTGGCGACGGGATTATGATAGGAGGCGAGGACTTGGGTAATGGCGTCTTTTAAAGCCGGACGATTGGTTACCTGTAAAACCGTTTGATATTGTCCAGCCGCCGACGAGAGTTCCGCATCTTCTCCAATCGCCGAGGAACGGACAACCAGGGGTTCTGATTCGGAAACCGGAAGATATTTAACCAAAGGGTCCATATCATCCCCTGGGGGTAAGACCCATCCTTGAGGTACAGCATAACCCCAGCGTTTAAGCTGGGACAAGGTAGCGGCTTTTGAGCCAACCTGTTGGGGATCAAGTTCACGTTCCAACGGAATAATAGCTTTATCGCCTCGGAAAAAACGAAACACGGATTGAGATTCTGATTTAGCTTGGTCTGGGGAAAGGTCTAAGTCATCGGGAATTTTCTGATAAATCCAACCGATAATCAGACCCAATGCGATCGCACTGATAATTCTAGCGAAGTCATGGGGATGTAACAGCGCCAGAATTAGGGGAAATAGGACTAAAACACCATAGCGTCCCGTCGTGCGATCGCGGATAATCGTAAAGCCAATCCCCCCAATTAAAAAGACCAACAACGCGACGTGCCAGTCATGTACCACAAATCCCCAAACCACATTTGTGGTTCCAGCACCTTTACCCATCCAGTAGCGCCCCATTACCAGCATAATCAGAGCAATGATTTCCCAGGCGGGTTCTGTGGGGAAGAAATAACGCGCCAGCAAGACAGCCGCCATTCCCTTCAAAGCTTCTGATAATACGGCTAAGATACCCACCCAACGTCCACCGTGGTAGAACGCGGCGGAGACAGATACGTTACCTGTACCGACTTGAGAGAGTTGGCGTTTAGTGAATAGGTAGGTAATCCAGGAAATCAGGGGAAGTCCACCCAGTAGGGGACAGAGGACAAAAATGAGTAAAGCACCCCAAACCTGTGTTAGCGTCATGGGACATTTGTTACTGAGATTTCCTTGATCCTACAAGGGAGATGGGGTTGTAGAGACGTTCCGGTGGAATGTCTGTTGTAGGGGCGGGTTTTACCATTAACATTTAATGTTCACCCAGATGTTACTAAACCCGCCCCAACGGAGTCCAATAATTCTAAGGGCAGATGACAAAGGACAAATGACCAATGACAAATGACTAAGGACGCGGATACTTAGACGCAGGTTCAAAGTAGCGCACTTGCTCACCCTTCAACGCCTGACTCATAAAGTCTCGCCAAATCGGTGCTGCAAATCCGCCCCCTGTCGCCCCACCGCCTAACGGTCTGTAGTTATCATTACCAATCCACACCGCCGCCGCTAATTGTGGCACATATCCGACGAACCAGACATCCCGTTCTGAACTGGTTGTTCCTGTCTTTCCAGCCGCTGGGCGTCCAATTTGAGCAGAGGTTCCGGTTCCACCTTGAATCACCCCTTGGAGAACCGCATTCAGTGAAGCCGTTGCCCAGGGATCAAGCACGAGACGGGGTTTCGGGGTATTGTCTAATAACACATTGCCCATACTATCGGTTACCCGGACAATGATCGTCGGATCAGAATGCCAACCTGTATTAGCAAACGTGGCATAAGCCCCCGCCATTTCCAACGGTGTCACCCCAATCGCACCCAGGGGTAAGGAGGTGACGGGTTCCATGGGGCTTTTTATCCCTAGGGTGCGGCATACTTCAATCACTTTATCTAAACCAACGGCTCTGCCCAGCTTAACCGCTGGCACATTTCGTGACTGCACCAACGCACTACGAATACTCATCGCCCCACCGAAACCGCCGCCATAGTTTCTCGGCGAATACCAACCACTCCCATCCCGGTAACTGACTGGGGTATCCATAACCGTAGAATAAGGCGTATATTTACCACTGGCAAAAGCTGTGTAGTAAACAAAGGGTTTAAACGCTGAACCAGGTTGGCGTCGGGATTGAATCGCTCGGTTGAACTGGCTCTTTTCGTAACCGATACCCCCCACCAAAGCTTTGACATAATGGGTGCGCGGATCAACCGCTGCTAGTGCGACTTGGTCAGCATATAGCCCTCGACGGCGCAAGTTCCGGTGAGCGCGAGCGATGGTGTTTTCCGCCATGCGCTGGAAATTGTAATCCACCGTGGTTTGGACGCGCATCCCGCCTTTGAGAACCGCATCGCGACCAAATCGCTCATTCAACTCCGCGACAACGGCTTCTGTGATGTAGGGAAGCTGGCTGGTTTGCCAGGAAGTGGGCTTACCCACGCCCAATGGTTGAGCTAATGCCTCTTTTTTCTCTTGAGTTGTAATCCATCCCAGTTCCCGCATCCGTTCCAGGACAATTGCTTGCCGCTGTTTGGCTAAGGGATAGTTGACAAAAGGGCTATATTCTTCGGGAGACTGAATCAATCCAGCCAGCATGGCTGATTCTGCCAAGGTTAAGTCGGTGGCGGGCTTGGCAAAGTAGCTCTCCGAGGCTGTTTGAATGCCATAATTGTTATGACCCCAATAGATCTGATTCAGATACATTTCCAATATCTGATCTTTGGTGAAGATTTGCTCCAGCCGAATTGCCATGACTGCCTCGGCAATTTTACGCGAGAACTTTTTCTCCCGCGACAGAAACAAGTTTTTCACCAGCTGCATAGTCAAGGTAGAACCGCCTTCAACCACAGCCCCCTTCTCCCAGTTGGCTAAAAAGGCTCGACCCACACTGTTGGGGTTAACGCCATGGTGGATATAGAAGTGGCTATCTTCCATGGCAATCACTGCTCGCTTGAGATTGGGGTTAATGTTTTCTAACTTAACCACCTCTCGGTTGGCTTCACCATGCAGGCTAGCCAGGTGCTTCCCCTTGACATCGTAGACGTAGGTCGTTTCGGTGGGAACATAGCCCCTGAGGACTCTCACATCGGGAAGATTGCGGAAGCTTGTCGCCAAGCCCACCAGCCCACCAGCCACAACCGAGCTAGTTAGCATTGTAATGCCGAGAATGGTTCCGCCTGTTACCTGAGCGACTCCTTGCACGAATCGGAAAGCGGGTGGCAATCCGTTTTTACTATCTCTTTGTTGTTTTTGTTGGATGGTACTAGACGACACTGTGATTTCACTTCCTCACTCAAGAAAAAAATACTGAATGGCTGTGTGGGAGGCAACCTTAGGGGGGATACGTTCTATACCTTCTATAGATGATTACAGAAATTTATGGCAAAGTCAGGATTAGCGATCAATTCGGTTTGGGCGATTCTTGACCCCTGTAGACGTTGCTCCCAGCGTTGAATCAGTGGACGGGTTCTCCCTTAGATCTTAATATTAAGCCTGAGATAATCGTTCATGATAACAAACCGAAATATTTTGGCTTTTGGCTGCAAAAATGGTAACATTGCCGTTCTGGATTGGCATAAAAAACGGTAAATCGTGACATCCTCCCACACCAAATCGGAGATTAGGCTGTGGGCTTCCCAACCTCACGATTGGGCATTGCTCCCCTACGCCAGTTATCTAGGCACATAGCCCCCGACACCTCAACTTGAGAGCCAATTTCTTGCTTTTCCAGAGTCCCTGGATACGTTTCTATACCTCGATTACAGATTTCTTGAGCTGAAGCAATGTCCCGATCTACCTCGTATTTGCATTCAGGACAAGAATGTATTCTCTCAGAGAGTTCTTTCCTGACCGTGATTCGGCAATTCGGGCAAGTCTGGGAAGTACCTCGGCAATCTACTTCGCCCACAAATACTCCTCGCTTCTTACCGACCCACTTAAGGATAGAGCGAAACTGCCCAAAACCAGCATCAATCGTCTGCTTACCCAGAAAACCCTTTGCCATGATTCGGAAATCTATGTCTTCAACAAATATAGTATCCGCCATGTCACAAAGCTTATGGGCAAGTTTATACTGGTAATCCTTCCGCTGGAGTGCGATGTGATTGTGCTGCTTCTCTACCTTCTTCCTGGCTTTCTCGTAATTCTTGGAACGCTTTTTTTTCTTCGCTAACCGACGCTGTAGCACTTTCAGCCGCCTTTGTTCGGTTTTGAAGAATTTACGTCCAGGTTCGACAAATCCATCACTGGTCGCCAGATAGGAAAGCAAACCCACATCTACCCCAATGGCGTGACCATGAGGTGAAGGATCTGGAATTTCCAGATCTGAGTACAGAGTAATTACTGCAAACCATCCCATTGCCTTTTTGACTACCCGTACTTGCCTAACCACAAATCCGTCAGGGATAGGTCGATGCAAGTTGATTTCCACTTTCCCTAATTTGGGCAGTTGGATGTGCCAACCTGTAACTGGGTTGGTCTTGAATTGTGGGAATAACATCGACTTCATTTGTCCCACTTTCTTGAAGCGGGGGAATCCATAACCCCTCTCCCTAAAGAAGTCCCAAGCATCATGTAACCTTCTAATGTTAGTCTGCAAGACTTGGGAGGGAACAGATTTGAGTCGTGGAAATTCCTTCTTAGCTTTAGGTAGATTGTTTTGTTGTTGGTGGTAGCTAGGAAAGGGATAATCGGCACTCATGATATACTCAAACTCCAAACTACACCTATCCATTGGACACTTGCGAGAAGCAATCCAGTCTTTGATTTCCCGCAACGCATAGTTGTAGGACACCCGCAATGTTTCCAACCACTCATCTAGAAGTTGGGCTTGTTGGTTATCAGGATATAGGCGGTAGGTGTGGTTTAGAATCATAGGTAGGTTCTACCACATTATCATTGAAGTGGTAAATGTCAATTTCGGGGATATTGAATCCCACTCAATTGACTTGGGGAATCCATGGTGTTGCTGAGCTTGTCGAAGCATCCCAACGCTAATCGTGGGACTTATCGCTCCCCAAACCCCTCAGCAGTTAAACATCTGCCATTCTCCTGCACGTTAATCTTGAAAGATTTCCCAGACGAATGTCAAATTCTTTAAACACAATGTCTCAGTCATTATCTTGGTTATACCGAGGTGTTAGTGACATTTTTCCCAACCAACCGGATTCTCAAGACCCGAGTGAGAACCTAGAGCAACGGATTCTCCAAACTGAACGTCCCTTGCGGATCAAGTTGGGAATTGACCCGACGGGGACAGATATCCACTTGGGTCATAGTATTCCTGTACGGAAATTACGGGCGTTTCAGAATGCGGGTCATACGGCTGTCCTAATTATTGGCGATTTTACCGCAAGAATCGGTGATCCAAGTGGTAAATCGGAAGTACGGAAGCATCTTTCTGACGAACAGGTGCAGCAAAATGCCCACACCTACTTGGATCAGGTGCGTCCGATTTTAGATTTTGAAACACCCGGACGCCTGGAAATTCGCTATAACTCGGAATGGCTAAGTAAGTTGGATTTGGCAGAGATTCTCGATTTGTTAGCCACGATGACGGTGGGGCAGATGCTAGCGAAGGAGGGGTTTGCGGAACGATTTAAACAGGAAAACCCCATTTACCTGCATGAGTTTCTCTATCCCTTGATGCAAGGGTATGATTCGGTGGCAGTTCAGGCAGATGTGGAGTTAGGCGGAACGGATCAAAAATTTAATATTGCGGTGGGGCGAGACTTACAGCGGCATTTTGGTCAACCCCCCCAGTTTGGACTGCTTCTGCCGATTTTAATTGGTACAGATGGCGTGCTGAAAATGTCGAAGTCCCTGAACAATTATGTGGGATTGCGGGAAGCGGCTCAACCCATGTATCAGAAGCTGGAAGGGACGAAAGATAATCTGTTAGAGGACTATTTTGAGCTACTCACCGACTTACCCTTAGAGGAACTGCCAATCAATCCTCGCGATCGCCAACAACTCCTGGCTTGGACAATTGTCACCCAATATCACGGTCAAAAGGAAGCAGATGAGGCAAAAGGTGGGGGGGCTATCCCGGAATTTTCCCTCTCCCAAGTCGAGTTTCCCGCCAAGTTGTTTTATATCCTTAATGCCAGTGGGTTGTGTAGTAGTAGTGGCGAAGGGCGGCGACAGATTAAAGGTGGCGGTGTGAAACTAGAGGGCGATCGCATTACAGATGTAGACTGCACTTTTGATTCCCCAGAAGCTTTAGCGGGTAAGGTGTTACAGGTGGGGAAAAAGAAATCTGTACGGTTGACATCCTAAGCAGCTAGTGCATGTCAGCAAAAGTTTTTGACTACCGGGCGTGCAAGCAGGGGGATCAGGAGAAGCTGGGAATTAGCGCAAATTGACAAATTTGTCAATGAAATCCGTGGGGCAAGTGGTATTATAAAGATAATCAGACTGTGTGTTCCAGAGGAGGTTCGCTCATGTCACCATTATTGCCGCTAATACTGCTATGGGTTTTTCTAGGAATGGCTTTTTTATCTAGCATCTATGCAGAAGGCAGAGCCATTACTTAGCGCTAAAAAACATAGAAAGAACAGCAAAAAGCATAGATACAACTAGCTTTGCTATACTGAGAAAAGAACGAACGTCCGAGGGAGTCGGATTCCTGTAAAGCGGTGCCTCGGAACTGAGTATCGTTCCTCAATAGTTTCGTACAAAACAGGCTATATGCCTGTGGGTCGGGAGAAGTCTTTTCCCTATTAGGGAGAGACACTTCACGCATATAACTACCAAAAAAGGGGAAAGAAATTTCTTTCCCCTTAAACTTTCTATAGGTTTGAGAAATGTAAATTGTAGGGGCGGGTTTTACAGATAACCTTTGACAAAAACCAATAACTTGACTAAACCCGCCCTTATTCAAGTGTAGGGGCGAGGTCAACCCAAATTGAGTATCAGAACGCCTTCTGGGATTGCATAAGTTGCGCGGTTAAAGAAAAATGGGATAATCTGTGGCTACTTATCAACAAGCATTTTCCATGTCAGTAGCAGAGCGGATTATCGTCCCCTTAGATGTACCAACCGAAGCCCAAGCGATCGCCCTCGTGGAACAATTACCGCAGGTGAGGTTCTGGAAAGTCGGACTGGAGCTATTTGTCAGTAGTGGACCCGCGATTCTTCAGGTTCTCAAAGATCGGCAAAGACGGATATTTTTAGATCTCAAGTTTCACGATATTCCCAATACGGTAGCTGGGGCAACACGGGCAGCTGCTCGATACGGGGTAGATTTATTGACAATTCATGCCGTAGCAGGTCGCATGGCACTCAAAGGAGCGGTAGCAGCAGCGAAGGAAGGAGCAGAAGCCGCCGCTTGTTCACCCCCGAAGTTAATTGCTATTTCCCTACTCACCAGTTTGAACTCACGAGATTTAGCCTTTGATTTAAAAGTTCCGATTGAGTTACCCGAATACGCCCTACAGATGGCACTTTTAGCGCAGGAAGCTGGATTAAATGGCGCAGTTTGTTCGCCCCAAGAAGTGTCCCAGATTCGACAAGTGTGTGGCGATGACTTTCTCTTGGTTTGTCCCGGCGTCCGTCCCAGTTGGTCGGAACAGGGCGATCAACGGCGATCGATGACGCCAGCAGATGCTCTGAAAGCGGGGGCTGATTACCTGGTAATTGGACGCCCGATCACGGCTGCGCCTGACCCCGTTGCAGCGTGGGAAAGAATTTGTGAGGAGTTATAGCGCTTAGCGCTGATATAGTTATAATCATCAGCTAGATACCTATGGTGTAATGAGTTGAACGGATGGAAAATATGTAAGATAACGATTGACATCACGGGTAAGCAGAGGCATATTTGCTATGACAGCATGAGCGCCGATATAAAAGTCAGGAAGTGGCGATCGCCGTTCACCTCCATGTCGGCGATATGCCAAAAAGCTTTGTCCTGCTAGGAAAGCGGCTGAATAGGGTAAGGGGTCTCGACGAAAAAAATCTTCTGGTAAAGCGTCTTCTACTTCTTCGGGTTGATTAAACCCAATCGATATTTCGGCGTAAATGATCGGGTTAATCACCAAATCTCCCTGATTGGCGTAGTCAGTTAGCATTTGCGATGACCAGTCAAACCATTGAGGATCTTCGGTGAGAATATCCAAGACGACATTGCTATCTACCAGAATTTCGCTCATCGGTCTCCGCGAGTTAGTTGGATAATGTCGTTAGTTGTCAGGCGGTTCGTTGCTTTACCACGAATGGCAGCAATCATTTGTCTTCCTCGGCTGAAACCTTGAGGCTTGCGAATGCGTAAGGTATTTCCTACTACTTCAAGTTGAACTTCTGTTCCTGGTCGAAACCCAAGCTGGCTTTGAATGTTTGGAGGAATAGTAATTTTACCGTCTGTGTCAATTTTCATTGTTTTTATCCTCCTAGGGTAGCTTAATTATTAGTAAATTTCCTGATAGTTTAGCGATCGCACTATTCTATTTTTTGGGTTGAAATAGTTTCTTGTCAAAGTCTCTTGTCACTCCTTATGAATCTTAAGTTGCTCCAATGCTTAACAGTTGCCTGTTGGCTGGGATTTCAGATGGATAGTGGGGCATTTAACCCCAATTTTACCCTCGGCTCACAAACGCTGCAGACGAAACCAACAAAGCTCAGAGTCCTCCCCTGTACGCCTGCACTCCTGCACTCCTGTCTTCCTAAACCCACACTTCTAGCTCAATCGGCAACTTGTCCCTCAGATGTAGAAACTTTAACGTCTCTAATGCTGCGGGATTTACCTGACTACGCGAATCGGGTGATTCAGCGATCGCGACCTGTAAATGAGGACATTGACATCGATCTATATATCATTGTGGCAGGGCGAGCGGAATTTCAACCCCTGACTCTGGGTCCCGGTTCCTATAATTCTGTGACGACTGCAAACGTAGAACCCCCACAGCAAGTGTTTTTTACCACTCTCGAACGCCAATATGTCGAGGGAGGTGCGATCGAACGAGAGAGTTTTCACTGGCTATTTTTAACCAATACCGATAGTGGATGGCGTTTGGCTCTGATGTTTACGCGCCTAGGTTCACCTTCACCAGAACGCCCACCAACGCCGCCGCGAGAGAGTAGCAATGGTATTATGGGTCGAGCTGTGCAGCTCTGGTTGCGAGATTGTCGGGCGGACGCAATTCGAGCCTCATACAGATAGTGGTCTATCTTACAATTTAAGTTAGTGCTGAATCGGTTGGGTTTGATTGAGGGCATCTTGGTAAATACCTCAACTCCAGTCTTTAAGTTAAATAGCACTGAAATAAGCATTTTTGGAACACCAAAACCCTTGATCTACCGTAGGGTGGGCATTGCCCACCAGCCTATAAGTCAGTGCCATTCGTCTTTAACTTTCCTTTGCTAGTGCCAGATTAATGCCCGATAATTTGCGACAAACTATTGCTCTTTACGTAGAAGATATTGAATCGCCTGTGGGTAGGCGGATTAATTTGCTGATTATGGGGTTAATCCTCTTATCTTCAGCAATTTTCGTGTGCGAGACTTATCCCATACCGTCGCTGCTTCGCCTAAGTCTGGATATTATTGATCGAATTATCTTAATTATTTTTGTTGCCGAGTATTTACTACGCTTTTGGGTTGCTGACTCTAAAGTTAATTTCTTTTTTAGCCCGGTTTCGCTTATCGATCTAATCGCGATCGTGCCTTTCTTTATTGGCGTGACGGATATCCGATTTATTTTAATTTTCCGTTGGTTTCGTATCTTACGGTTAATTCGCTTCCTTACTCTAAAAATTTATGTTTTTAGGCTTAGCAATCAAGATGCCATTATCTTAGCTCGAATATTATTTACATTGTTTACCATAATATTTGTTTACTCAGGATTAATTTATCAAGTTGAACATGGAATAAATCCTCAAAAATTCAAGACATTTTTAGATGCCTTCTATTTCGCTGTAGTAACGATGACCACCGTTGGATTTGGTGACCTCACGCCAATTTCAGAAGGGGGTCGATTACTAACAGTGCTGATGATTTTGACAGGCATTGCTTTGATTCCTTGGCAATTGGGCGATTTAGTCAAGCACTTACTTAAAACGGCTAACCAAGTGGAAAAAGTCTGTGGCGGGTGTGGTTTACCTTTTCATGATTCTGATGCTCAGTTTTGCAAAATTTGTGGGACTAAGTTAGGGACTGCTGAATAATATCATGTCCGGTCAAACCCCCCTGAATAAAAATGCCTGAAACCCTTATTTTTAAAGCATTGCAATTATGGGCAATCATCAGGACATGATATATAGCACTACGCACACAGGTTAGGACAAAAGAAGAAAAATTTAAATCGCTCAATCCCTTGATGAGTCAGTGTTTTTCTTCACTATTGCCCATTGCCTAGCGCGTAGCGCTATAAGTGAAGTAAGCTGTCATGCATTTAAATTGGGTATTAGTAGCGAGCAAGATGCTCGCACTACAAGGCTTTCGCCGTTATTGATATTAAGGTTTAAATGCCGAACAGCTTAAGGAAAGGGAAACAGAGAACAGGAACAGTTTTTTCATCACTTTACAGCACTTTTCGCGTTTAGAGAATAAAAATTTTTATCCCATTGCTTTCTAAATCAGGTTCTGTCATCAACTAAATTGAAAACCGCTGTAATGTCATTTAATCCATTCAGAGTTAAAGAAATATTCCATCTGTCTATAGATATAAATATTTAATTTAAACTTGAAACTTGGGGTAGACGCTATGAATAGAGAATTAGGGTTAATATATGGAGACTAGGCAGAGCATATAGCCCAAAAAAGTGACTTTTATCAACAATAAAGATAACTGATATGCTAAAAAATAATTTGAATCACCTTAAAAAATTACTTAGCCCTATGGGAGTTGCTTATACAAGTCTTTTCATGATTTTCCCAGCATTAATATTCCTGGGTTCTTATTCTAGTCCTTCACCTAACTACCAAGAATATCCTCAGCATAATACTAACTTAATGGTACAGGTTCGGCAATTTTTGGCTCAAAATTAATACGGCAATACACCATCCAATCAAATTCCTCTTCTCGGTCAACCATCAGTCGAGAATGAGTCAGAGGCAAATACTCAGTTATAAATCTTCCATTTCCTGATAGAGTTCCTCTAAATCCTGCTGTTGAGTCCGCCGAGAACGCCGCCGATATTTCTTAGTGTTTAACTTGGGTTCGTATTGGGTTTGTCCCTTGCCTTTTATTTTCTCCTTAAGGGTGGACTCTGGCTCAGCTTGTTGGTTTAAGCGTTCCTGACGCGCGATCGCTTCCTCTAAGAAACCCAGATAATGATCGTAGCGTTCCCAGTCTCCCTGTACCACACAGTTAGGTTCATCTCGATGTAAGCAATCACTAAATTGACAACTGGCTACCGTTAACCGTTGTCGCGCTTCGGGAAAATGATGGATTAAATCGGCTGGCGTGCAATCCAAGTCAGGCTGATTAAATCCCGGCGTATCTGCCAATAAACCCCCTTGGGGTAATTCAAACAATTCTACATGGCGGGTAGTGTGGCGTCCCCGTCCTAATTTTCCAGTTACTTCTCCCACGCGCAGGTTGGCTTCGGGGGCAAGTTGGTTAATTAAACTGGATTTTCCCACTCCAGACAATCCAGCTAAGACGGTAATTTTCTGGTTTAAGCGATCGCGGAGTTCGGCTAAACCGATATTATTGTAAACGCTGATAAATAGGGGTTGGTATCCCCAGGCGTTCAAGCGCTGCTGCCACTGCTGTTGTTCTTCTGGTGTGACTAAATCACTTTTATTGAGACACAAACACACCTGGAAACCTGTCGATTCTGCCTTGACTAAAAAGCGACTCAGTTGATACGCATCCAGGGTAGGTTCTGCTAACGCAAAAACCAACAGAATTTGCTCAGCATTAGCCACAGGAGGACGATCCAGTTGAGTTTTCCGGGGGAGAACTTCTGCGATCGCACCTCGGTTACCCGTCCAGTCTGGTTCCTCAATGACCACGCGATCGCCAACCATGACCCGTTGACCAATTTTTTTCAATCGGGAACGACGGGTACACAGTAAAGTTTTGAGTGTTGAGTGTTGAGTGTTGAGTGTTGACCCAAAGCTAGGGTGATCGGGAACCTGATTTGTAGGGGCGGGTTTAGGGATTTGCTGCTGGTTATTGATGGTAACGTTTGTACCAAACCCGTCCTGGCTGAGTTTTGACTCTAATCGAACCTGGTAGAAATTCGCCTGAACTGCCAGAACTGTCCCCAATAAGGGGGCAGATAACTCAGACGCTGGACTATCGACTCCCTCGCTCATGCAGAAGCTTGCGGACGCCGCACTCTTAGGGCAAAGTAGTCTTTGCGATCGTCGAGTGCCTCAATCGGATACCCTTCCATCGTCAGACTATCGGGAACCTGTTCAATCGGTTCCCCCGGATCAAGCCACACTTCTAGTAAAGATCCGGGCGTCATTTGTTCTAGACGTAGCTTAGTCCGCACAAAGTTAATTGGGCAAGGTGTTCCTCGCAAATCCAGTTGAGCATCAGGTGTCTGATTAATTGTCGATCCCGTGGGCTTACTCATCCGCGAAACAGTCCTCCCAAAAATCCTTCTATACCCCCTTGACCCGTGCGATCGCCTTTAATTTTTGCCAGCTTCTCCAGCAACTCCCGTTCCTCCGCTGTGATTCGGGTGGGAATGTCGATTTGAGTTGTAATCAAATGATCGCCCCGACTCACCGGATTCCCTAATTTTGGCACACCATGATTTTCTAATGTCAACACCGTATTCGGTTGGGTTCCTGGGGGAATCTTCAACTCCACCGGACCATCAACGGTATTAACCTGGAGACGACAACCTAAAATCGCTTGTAAATAGCTAATTTTCAGATCCGACAGAACATTAATTCCATCTCGCTGAAATTCCGCATCTTCCTCAACAAATAGGTAGACATATAAATCTCCTGGAGGACCACTGCGTAATCCAGCATCCCCTTCCTTAGAAACCCGTAGCCGGGTTCCATTATCCACACCGGGCGGAATCGTAATTTTTAGCTTTTTGGTTTCTTGTTTGCGACCTGCTCCCCCACAGGTTTCACACTTATCCTCAATCACCTGTCCTTCGCCGTTACAGGTTGGACAGACTGACACTTGAGTGAAACTGCCAAAGGGGGTACGAGTCGCGCGACGCACTTGTCCTGAGCCGCTACAGGTCGAACAGGTACGCGGTCGCGTTCCCGGTTTAGCTCCCGTACCGTTACAGGTATTACAGTTTTCTAGGTGAGGAATGCGAATTTCCTTTTCCCCACCGAATACAGCTTCCCGAAATTCTAGCTTCAAGTCTAGGCGCAGGTCATCCCCTCGCGTCGGTCCACCACGCCGACGTCCCGTTTGCTGACCCATACCCCCAGCAAAACCGCTGAAGAAGCTTTCAAAAATATCAGCAAAACCCATATCCCCAAAATCGGGATAGCCGGCTCCAGCAGCACCTGAGGATACACCCGCCTCACCAAAGCGGTCGTATCGTGCCTTCATTTCGGGTTCGGAAAGGATTTCGTAAGCTCGATTAATTTCTTTAAATCGCTCTTCCGCTCCTTGTTCCTTGTTAACGTCGGGATGGTACTTTCGGGCAAGGCGACGGTAAGCCCGCTTTATTTCTTCTTTGTCAGCGTCGCGAGAGACGCCGAGAGTGTCATAGTAGTCAGGCATAGAGCAATGCGGGAGGGTTGGATTACGTTATGGAGGTGGGTTAATCGGGATAGTTTGTACAGAGAATCAGCTTTATCGCCACCGAGGGCTGATATCCGGATCACCTGCACGTCTTATCCATTTTGGATAAAAAACCAGCGAATTGCTACTTATCATTTAGGTAGGCATTGCCTTAGTCAACTGTTTCATAGTCAGTATTATTTACCGTTTCATCATCAAAGTTCAGAATTAACTCTTCTTCTTCGGGTTCCGATTCCGAGGGTTCGCTAACTTCTACAGGTGAGGCAAGTTCCTCCTCGCTTTCGCTAATCTCATCGGGTTCCAAATCGGGCGCACTCTCTTGGTAGACGGCTGCACCAATGGTAAACAGGGTTTGTTGGAAATCTTCTAGTTGCTGTTTAACGTCCTCCACTGCAATCGAGGGGTCTTTGAGTGCAGCTTGTAGCTGTTGCTTTTTCTTCTCTCCCTGCGCCTTCAAGTCCTCGCGTACCAAATCGGCATTGTCTTTTAGGGTCGATTCGTAACTGTAGAAGAGGCTTTCGGCTTGATTTTTCAGTTCCACCAGTTGCATCCGACGGCGGTCTTCTTCGGCAAATTGCTCGGCTTCTTGGCGCATCCGTTCCACTTCACCACTATTTAATCCACCAGTGTTGGTAATCCGGATGCTTTGCTCTCGTCCTGTGCCTTTATCCGCCGCTGAGACGTTAAGAATTCCATTAACATCAATATCAAAGGATACCTCAATTTGAGGCACACCCCTGGGAGCCGGAGGAATGCCTGTCAGTAGAAACTTACCCAGGCTCTTGTTATCACGAGCCATCGCTCGTTCACCCTGGAGGACATGAATTTCCACAGAGGTTTGTCCGTCCGTCGCCGTGGAAAAGATTTGCGATTTACTGGTGGGGATCGTGGTGTTACGCTCGATAATTTTGGTGAACACTTCGCCTAAGGTTTCAATCCCCAGTGACAATGGAGTTACGTCGAGCAGCAACAAGTCTTCAACTTCACCGCCCAAGACGCCCCCTTGAATGGCTGCGCCTAGGGCAACCGCTTCATCGGGGTTGACCGATTTATCGGGCTGGCGACCGCCGAAAAACTTACTAATCGCTTTCTGGACGGCGGGGATGCGAGTCGAACCCCCAACCAGCAGAATCCGGTCAATATCATCGGGCTTAAGTTCGCAATCTTTAAGTGCCTGTTTTACGGGTTCAACTGTGCCTTTGATCAAGTCACTCGCCAGTTCTTCAAACTTCGCTCGCGACAATTCCATCTCTAGATGTTTAGGACCCGTTTCATCTGCGGTAATAAACGGCAGGTTGATCGAGGTGTTCAACATGCTAGAGAGTTCAATTTTTGCCTTTTCTGCGGCTTCTCGCAAACGCTGTAGCGCCATTTTATCTGCGCCGATGTCGATGCCTTCTTGTTCCTTGAACTCCTGGATCATCCAGCGCACGATCACGTTATCGAAGTCATCTCCCCCTAAATGGTTGTTGCCAGACGTGGCTTTGACTTCAAATACGCCGTCGCCCAATTGCATCACCGAGACATCAAACGTACCGCCGCCTAAGTCAAAGACGAGAACTTGGTGTTCTTCGTCTTGCTTGTCCAGCCCATACGCCAATGCTGCGGCGGTTGGTTCGTTGATGATCCGCAACACTTCTAAACCTGCGATGGTTCCGGAATCTTTGGTCGCTTGCCGTTGAGCATCGGTAAAATAGGCAGGTACTGTAATCACCGCTTGTTCTACGGGTTCACCGAGAAAGTTTTCGGCATCGGCTTTCAGCTTTTGCAGGATCATGGCAGAGATTTCCTGCGGGGTATATTGATGGGAGCGGATCTGGACATCGACTGTATCGTCGCGACCCTTAACACAATTGTAGGGAACCCGCGATCGCTCCTCTACCGTGTCATCCCATCGGCGACCAATAAACCGTTTAATACTATGGACAGTATTTTCAGCATTGGGAACTGCCTGACGCTTCGCTAGTTGACCAACCAAGCGCTCATTCGATTTACCAAATCCCACAATACTCGGTGTGGTTCGTCCGCCTTCCGTATTGGAAATGACGAGGGGCTGACCTCCTTCGAGGACAGCCACGCAACTATTTGTTGTGCCCAGGTCGATGCCAATGACTTTTCCCATAGCGCTTCGGCCTATCTGATCGGTAAGGTTTTCTTTTTAAGGTGGTAATCTGTGGCTACAGAACTCACCTGACGTGCGCTCAACCGTTGTTTGGGGTTGATTGTTTTAAGACAGACACCCAAGGGGGAGTATCCCCGTGCCGCTTAACTTTCTGGTTCTGTCGAGGTTTCTTCCTCTGAGGTTACCACGGGCTCTGGAGCCGCAGCAACTTTAACCATCGCATGGCGCAATACGCGATCGCCTAAGAAATAGCCACGCATCAGTTGTTCGATGACGATTCCTTCGTCATGTTCCTCACTCGGCTGTCGCATCACTGCTTCATGGAAATTGGGATCAAACTCTGTTCCTTCTGGACGCATCGGCGAAACCCCAAGGCGTTTGAAGGATTCCACCAGTTGTTTGTAGATCCCCTGATAACTCTTATGCACCGCCATCTCCCCATCATTTTGAGGTTTGATTTGCGATCGCGCCCGCTCAAAGTTATCAACCACGGATAATAACTCGCCCAGAGTATTACGCTTTACTTGATGTTCTAAATCTTCTTTTTCTTTAGCCGTCCGCTTGCGGAAGTTATCAAAATCGGCAGCCATCCGCATGGATTGGGTCTTAAAGGCTTCAAATTGCTGATTAACTTCCTCCAGTTGAGCTTTGAGGAGTTCATTTTCCTGCTGCAAGGTTTCGATAACCGCGACATCCTCCTGCTGACCGGGCAATCCGGCAGAGTCCGATTCCGCAGACTCACTCTCCACACCTTGCCCTGTCGAAGTTTCTGCCGCTTCCATTGTCACTTCAGCGGTTGCCGCTTCTGTCGTTGATGGTGACTCGACATCGGGTTGTGCGCCAACCTCCTCCTCGGAAGTTGCCTCATTTAAATCGGGGTTATCTGAATTCACTGCCTTCTGCTCATCTGTTTGTTGCAACGTAGTATTTGGTTGTTTGTCTTCGTCACTCATAATTCACTCGTACTAAAAACTCAATCAATCTCCTGCTCCTTCAAGGGATGGCAACATTTACCTTGCCCAGATTAACGGCAAGATTTGGGGTAGGCTAAAGCCCAAGGCATCAAGTCCGGATTGCTACCTCCTCAAATCCTAGTACATACTGGGGAAAATTGTCTGTTGTTAATGTGTCTATTGATTCAATCACCGCTAAACAGAAGTTCTCGCCGTAGAGACATAGCCTGTTCCGTCGAGGATTTGGTGGCGGAGGCACTCTAGAATTCCGAGGAAATTGTAGCGGTTGATAACATCTCATCTCCCTCTGCTCCCTCTGCTCCCTCTGCTCTCCCAGCTTCCCCTGCTCTCCCAGCTCCCTCTGCTCTCCCAGCTCCCTCTGCTCATCGTATCTACGAAGCTGCTCAAGTATTTTTGCCGCGCTGCACTAGGTAACGGTTAAGATAAAACTTGAGGCGGTATCCCCATCTATAATAAGGAATAGATTATTCTATCAGGGTTATAGAGGACTAATTTTGAATTCAGTCAGAATTCTATCACATTTAGATTATCTGAAGACTTGCATTTCACCCTTGCCAGGATATTGGTAACTCCAGCATGTTGGCATCCAACCCTATTCACGCCTCAACGTGTTTCCCAGCATGGGTACTCTGATCTAAACCCAGTGAGAAAGGAGCCATTCTGAGATCCGTCAAGCCCTTTTATTCAAATTGGCGGCAAGGCAATGGGGTTACCGTTGTCGCTTCCTCCAGTACGACAAACGCTAAAACTTTTAGAAATTCTGTAATCAAGGAGATAGTCTCACCCACTATGACTCAATCCCCATCATCATCAGCAAGACGTGCCCTTGTTGTCAAAAACGATTTTTCGCCCTTTGGAAATAAACTCGTTCAATCGGGTTACGTTGATGACGGTCAAATGCGGCAGGCATTGGCGGAAAGCCGGAAGTCAGGACGACCTCTGACCGATGTCGTTGAATCAATTACCGGGCGTCAGTTGCCACCTGACTTAATCCGTCAGTACAAGAAACAGCAACTGTTTGAACTCAAAATACTTTACGGTGTTGAATCTCTTGATCCGGAACTTAGTGAAATTTCCGGTCACCAAGTCAAGGAACTCATCGAAAGCCTAATTCCCATTGACATCTGTAGTCGCTATCGCTTGGTGCCGTTATCCAAAAATGATGGTCAACCCCCATCGGTTCTGGTGGCAATGGTTGACCCGGATAATCTCGACGCCCAAGATGATCTAAACCGGATTCTGCGCCCTCAAGGGATCGGGTTACGGCGGATGGTGATTACCCAAGAAGATTATCAGCATCTGATTAATCAATATCGGGATCAAAAACTGGCACAGGAGAAGGAACAGGAAGCTGCCAAGCAGACAAACATCACTCAGGATATTGATAATTTAACCCTGTCTGATGCACCAGAAGAAACGACGGAAGAAGACATATCGAAAGTCGCGGGTGAAGCCGGTGGTGCCCCGGTAATTAACTTGGTGAATAAAATCCTCGCCAAAGCCCTACAAGAAGACGTTTCTGACATTCACATCGAACCCCAAGAAGAATACTTGCGGGTTCGCTTCCGCAAAGACGGCGTACTGCGGCAAGCCTTCGATCCCTTACCTAAAACAATCAAAAATGCCGTTGCTGCTCGCTTCAAAATTATGGCAGATTTGGACATCGCTGAACGCCGATTGCCCCAAGATGGCAGAATTCGGCGCATGTTCCAAGGGCGCAAGGTTGACTTCCGAGTCAGTACCCTACCCAGCCGCTATGGTGAGAAGATTGTCCTGCGGATTTTGGATAACTCTAGCACCCAACTCGGTTTGGATATTTTGATCACTGACCCAGAAAGCTTAGAAATGGTCAGGGAAATGACAGCACGACCCTTTGGGCTGATCTTGGTCACGGGTCCGACGGGTTCCGGGAAATCCACAACCCTCTATTCTATGCTGGCTGAGCGCAATGACCCAGGTGTCAATATCAGTACCGCAGAAGATCCAATTGAATATTCCTTACCCGGTATTACCCAGGTACAGGTACTGCGGGAAAAAGGCATGGACTTCGCCTCGATTCTACGCTCATTTCTACGGCAAGACCCAGATGTGATTCTGGTGGGTGAGACGCGAGATAAGGAAACCGCGAAAACAGCAATTGAAGCCGCCCTCACAGGACACTTAGTTTTAACGACTCTCCATACCAACGACGCGGCTGGCGCTATCCCTCGCTTGGATGAAATGGGGGTTGAACCATTCATGGTGTCGGGTGCGCTTCTGGGAGTTTTAGCCCAGCGCCTGATGCGGCGGGTTTGTACGGAGTGTCGTACACCTTACCAGCCTACTGCTGCTGAACTGGCTCGATTTGGTTTAACCGCTTCCAGCGAAGGGGAAATCACGTTCTATAAAGCCAATACTCTACAACCCGAAGAAATTACCGACGCTCGCTCCAAAGGAACACTCTGCCCAAAATGTAATGGGGTTGGGTACAAAGGACGAGTGGGCGTTTATGAAGTCATGCGGAACACCGAACGACTGCAACTCCTAATCAATGAAGGAGCGCCTACCGAACGGATCAAAGAAGCAGCGGTTGAAGAAGGGATGAAAACCCTATTATCCTACAGTTTAAACCTGGTGCAGGAGGGTCATACCACATTGGAAGAAGTTGAACGGGTCACGTTTACCGATTCCGGTCTGGAGGCAGAACTGAAAGCCAAACGTAAACAATCCCTCTCCTGTAGCACTTGCGGCGCTGGGTTAGAACAGGAGTGGTTAGATTGTCCGTACTGTATGACCCCACGTTTCCGTGACTAACTGCTGCGGTATTCCTGAATTGTTGTTGGCTTCAACCCCCAACAACAATTGATTACGCCAAAAACACTAAAAAGCAACAACTGATTCTGATTGGGAGACAATGCCATGCCAATGGATTTAATGATTGAAGACTTGATGGAGCAACTCATTGAAATGGGTGGCTCAGATATGCATATTCAAGCCGGGGCACCGGTCTATTTCCGCATTAGTGGTAAACTCCAACCCTTTGGGGAAGATCCCCTAAATCCCCAAGAATGTCAGAAGCTGATTTTCAGTATGCTCAATAATAGTCAGCGTAAAGAATTGGAGCAGAACTGGGAATTGGATTGCTCTTATGGGGTGAAGGGACTGGCTCGCTTCCGGGTCAATGTATATAAGGAGCGCGGCTACTACGCCGCTTGCTTGCGAGCGTTGTCCTCCAAGATTCCCAACTTTGATCAATTAGGTCTGCCTGATATTGTCCGGGAAATGAGCGAACGTCCTCGGGGATTAGTACTGGTGACCGGACCAACAGGTTCAGGAAAGACCACCACACTGGCGGCAATGATTGATTTAATTAATCGGACCCGACCCGAACATATTCTCACCGTCGAAGACCCGGTTGAATACGTTTTTCCCAACATTAAAAGCTTAGTTCACCAACGTCAAAAAGGTGAAGATACCAAAAGCTTTGCCAATGCGCTCAAAGCCGCCTTACGGGAAGACCCGGATGTGATTCTGGTCGGCGAGATGCGGGACTTGGAAACCATTTCACTGGCGATTTCAGCCGCAGAAACGGGTCACTTGGTCATGGGAACCTTGCACACCAGTTCCGCCTCTCAAACCGTGAACCGGATGCTGGACGTGTTTCCTCCTGAACAACAAGCTCAAGTCCAAGCTCAACTCTCGAACTCCTTGGTCGCCGTCTTCAGTCAAACTTTGGTACCTAAGAAAAACCCGAAACCTGGTGAGTTTGGTCGGGCAATGGCACAGGAAATTATGATTGTCACCCCGGCTATCTCTAACCTAATTCGTGAAGGGAAAGTGTCCCAAATGTATTCCGCTATTCAAACCGGAATGAAAATGGGCATGATCACCATGGAACAGACCTTGGCAAATTTAGTCAAACAAGGAACGATTTCCTTTGAGGCAGCTATATCCAAGAGTTCCAAGCCTGACGAGTTACAGCGTATTCTCGGCGGTGCTGCTGGAATGGCTGGTGCTGGCGCTAAAGGCGGAAAAGTTGGTGCTAAGACTCGCTAAGTCATCGGGGTTAGTTCTCTCGTGAACTGGAAAAAATATCACCGGACAACTAACCCTTTCCTTCAATCCTTTCTTCATTCAGACGCAAGCTATGCCTACCTTCATTGCTGAGGTTCGGGATTCCAAAGGAAATGCCAAAAAAGAGAAAGTTCAAGCTCTTTCTACGGATCAAGCCCGCGCCCACTTGAAAAATCAATATCCCATTGTCGGCAGTATTCAGAAAGCGTTTAGCCTGGAAGACCTAAATTTAGACGCACTCCAGGAAAAAATGACGAGTGTTACCGTTAAAGACCGAGCCGTTTTTTCCCGGCAATTTGCGGTAATGGTTAATGCTGGGGTCGCCATTGTGCGTTGTCTGGGTATCTTATCGGATCAATGTGACAATCCTAAGCTGAAAAAATCACTGACAGTAATCAGTAGTGAAGTTCAGCAGGGAACCAGTCTCTCAGATGCCATGCGTGAACATCCCGCCTGTTTCGACCAACTCTATGTCAGTATGGTGCAAGCAGGAGAGGTTGGGGGTGTCCTCGATGAAGTTCTCAACCGATTAGCCAAGCTGCTGGAAGATATGGCGCGGCTGCAAAACCAGATTAAGTCGGCAATGACTTATCCTCTGGTGGTTGGTGGCTTTGCTGTACTGGTGTTTTTGGGAATGACCATTTTTCTCATCCCCATCTTTGCCGGGATTTTTGAAGAAATCGGCGGAACATTACCAGCCCTGACTGCTTTTATGCTCTGGTTGAGTGGTGTTCTCAGAAGCTGGTACGCTCTGATTCCAGTTGCGGTGATCATCATTACTACAGTTGTCATCAAGCAGTACTACAAAACCCCACCCGGTCGCTTGCAAATTGATGCACTCCTATTGAAACTACCCCTGTTGGGTGAACTGAATGAAAAATCATCAGTCGCCCGGTTTTGCCGCGTCTTCGGTACGTTGACTCGTTCCGGAGTTCCCATTCTTAATGCGTTAGATATTGTTCGGGATACCTCAGGAAACCAAGTAATTGCTAACGCTGTGGAAGCGACCAAGCAGGAAATTCAGCAAGGGGGTTTGATCAGTGTTGCCATGCAAAATGAGCAAGTTTTCCCCGGTCTAGCTATTCAGATGATTAGTGTTGGTGAAGAAACTGGGGAATTGGATTCAATGCTGATGAAGGTTGCCGATTTCTATGAAGATGAAGTTGAGCAAACGGTAAAAGCTTTGACCAGTATCTTAGAGCCTGTGATGATTATTGTCATCGGGGGAATGGTGGGTACAATTCTGGTTTCTATGTATCTGCCCATGTTTAAAGTGTTTGAAACGTTGGGTTAAATTGGGCAGCATTTCCAGGATATGGGGTGTCCATTCCTACAACCTTTTGATGGTAGAGGATTTGCCGTGTTGATTCAGCTACTCGTACAGCATGACGAAAAAAAACTTATCCTTCACGCATTACTGAAACGCCGATAAGGAAAGCATTTTGAATGCGTGAATTCCCAGGGAACGGTACTAGCAACCTGAGCAACCTCTACTGATCCTCCACTACGGTTCGTGAAGAGTATTTAAACGAGTCCATAAGACGTTAGTAAATCGCTACTTATTTACAAATGCCAGTTAAGCCATCTAATTACGAAACAAGTTTAGCCGAATATAGCCACCATGAGGGGGCGTTGGCGCTTCTGAAGCAACATCGACCTTACTTGGAAATGATTCCGAGTATGCGCCGCCCCTCAGAAAGTGTGATCACGATTCCTCTACCTATTGTGCGCCTGCGCCATCTCCAATCATCAACAGGACATGCTAATCTAAACAGCTTGAATGGAACGGTTGGCTTACCTTGTGATGTTGCCATGTTGATGTGTGACCCGGAATGGAAAATAAAAATGGGGGTGGAAATTCTCATTTTCATTCATCGCCCCCATGAGGATTTTTCTCATTTATTGAGTCGCTGGCGTCAGACACAAGTGTTGCTAGACAAAGATTATGAATGGTTGATGCCCCCCCGCCATCAACATATTCTTAGTGAAGGTGTTGACCGGATTTATCCGTTGTTTGTAATCTTCCCGGAAACACCCCAACGGATTCAACGGGGTTTACTGGGGGCTAATTTACCTTTTGTCATGCAGAGTCCAGATTATGTGATGGAAGAGGAAAAATCAGAAAGCTTCTCGACTGAACGTCCACCTGCTTAGTACAGGGGAGATTGGGGAAATGGGGGAGATGGGGGAGGAATTTCTCAATCAACGAATGACAAAGGACAAATGACCAATGACCAATGACTATCGAACAAAGTGGGGCATCACTTCAGCCGCTGTAAATAAACCGTCAAGACCTCGTTGATGTAATGATATCCCGGTCTTCAGGTAGCCAAAGGCTGGACCACAGACATTAGCCGCCATACTGGTTTCGTCACCGAGGGTAAAGGTATGGGTGGAGATTTTGCCCTCAAAGGTACGTCCGGTTATCTGGACATTGGTACTTAAGGGTTTTTTAGGATTGCGAGTATCAACAACACCGCCGACGGTGACGCGATCGCGTGAACATATCCCGGCTAATTCCAACATGATATCATCGGCATGTTCCATATTCTCTAAGGTGAGGATGCCGTTGGTTTGATCCAAGAGCGCTTCTACATCCGCATCACTCATCTGACGTGCCTGTTCCACATCGTAGCCGGGAAGATGGGCAATATCTTCTCGAATCGTGGCACGATAGGCTTCCCAATTGGCAATACCGACACCAAAGGTAATTTTAACGCTGTGTATTTCAGCATAGCTTTGAGCCGCGATCGCTGCCGCCGCCGTTAACAGTCCGGGTGTGGCACCACATCCCGCCATGTAGGTGATTCCCGCTTCTTGGAGTTCGTCTTTCATGGCGAGTAACTGTTCTACGGCGCTGGTACGCTTGAGGGCGTCTACCAGTACCCCCCGCCATCCTGATTGGATAAACTGGCGGGCAACCGATGCCATAAATGTATTCGGCAAATTAGGTAGGGCAAGGAAATATCCATCCACTGCCGCATTTTCGATTAAGTCGGCAATCGTGTTATTGCTGAGAGTGCCGGAGGGTTCGAGATACCCCAGTGACCCTTGATTATGATAGGTGGCGATCGCGCGATCGGGATCTAGCCCAGTTGCATCATAAGCCCAGCCTTGTTTATCAGCAGCAGCAACCCAAATCATTTCCTGTTTACCAGCCAGCACTCTAGCCGCCGCTTGTCCTAATCCGCCAAAGCCTAAAATACCGACTCGAACAGGTTTGTTTTCCGTAGAATCCATCAAATTCGCCTTATGCGTCTCACTCATAGCGATACACCTTGAATCACACAAACCTTTATTATCTCTCACCGCTTCCCCCGCTCCCCCAGCTTCCTCTGCTTCCCCAGCTTCCTCTGCTTCCCCATCTCCCCCATCTTCCCTGTGCCTCATCCCCATGTATATTTTTGTTAAGAACGCGATTTGGGCAATCCTGCCGCTTGACTGGGAGAGCAAGATACGCGAAACTTAACAAAAGATTAGTGTAAAATACTAATCAAGTATTAATTTCTGTTAAGGTTTAATTCGCTATGATGCGAATAATAACGAGAGACTGCTCAACTGGCGAGATAGCTTGTCGTGTAGTCTCAGAGGCTGTCGCTTAATTGGTGTTACAGCCCAGAACTGGAGGACTGACCCAACCGTTAACAAACAGATGGAAACCTTAGAATTTGTCATTTATCCAGATGGTCGAGTGCAAGAGAAAGTCACGGGTATCGTTGGTGCCTCTTGTGCAGAAGTGACTGCTGCCATTGAAGCTCAGTTGGGGCAAGTCGTCTCGATGGAGCAAACATCAGAATACTTTACCCAACCGACTCAGCAGTCGGCAACAGCAACCGCTCAAGCGACCTATAGCGCTTGGTAAGTTTTTTTGTTCAATTAGCGAATTTAACCAAAATGTCACATTTCAGCAACATAAAAACTCAAATCCGCAATCTGACCTCTTTACAATCAGCATTAACAGACCTTGGCGTCGATTGGAAAGCTGGTCCGAGTCAAGTGCGTGGGTATCAGGGTCAAACCAGAACCGCCGAAGTGGTTATCGAACAAGACAATAACTACGATGTTGGTTTTGCTTGGAATGGTAAAGAATACGAGCTAGTTGCTGACCTCCAATACTGGCAACAGCCGTTATCCGTAGAGGGTTTCCTCAACCGCATCACCCAGCGGTATGCGTTTCATACCGTAATGAGTGAAACTGCCAAGCAAGGGTTTCAAGTTGCTCAACAGGAAAATAATCAAGACGGTTCTATCCGTTTAGTTGTCCAACGCTGGAGTGCGTAATGTCTGATTTCTCCCCGACACCAGAGCGTTCAGGGTTAGAACCCGAACTCGGCGGCGTCTTCCGAGATGCACCGGAACGGTCAGGTTTAGAACCTGAACTCGGTGGTGAGCTGCGGCAGAAAGGTGTTTATGTCGATGAAATTACCTGTATTGGCTGTAAGCATTGTGCCCATACAGCTCACAATACATTTTACATCGAGCCAGATCATGGGCGAGCGCGTGCCTTTCGCCAAGATGGTGACCCAGAAGACTTAATCCAAGAAGCGATTGACACCTGTCCAGTCAATTGTATCCACTGGGTAGACTACACCGAACTTAAGCAGCTAGAAGACGAGCGACAGTTTCAGGTTATTCCCGTGGCGGGATTTCCGATTGAGTCGGCTGTCGTGGCGACCAAAATGCGGCGCAAGAAAGCGATTAAGCAATATAAGTCAAAGTCAAGCCCAAAACAATAGGGTGTTTATTACAGTCTTTAGTCGATAAATCCTCGATGGTTATTGCCATTGAGGTTTTTTATTATGTTTGTAGGGGCGCACGGCGTGCGCCCATCGGCAATAATTTTAGATGAAATCGCCAAAACCCTGTAGAGACGTTGCATACAACGTCTGGAACAATCTGGACATAAAAGGGTTATGTATGACGGATTCGGTATAGTACGTAGTTCACAAGGCGCACAGATTGAAGGGCGCAAGCCTTGCGCCCCTACAAACGATACGGGGCAATTTGGAACTGGGAATAATCTACATCTCCTCCTTATTTCAGCGGATGATTTTCGTTGAGTAATTTTTCGATTCTCGCTTCATCTACTCTGGAGATAATGCGTTTCGATTCGTGAATATCACGGGTGGTTTTGGCAAGGCTAATGGTTGAACCAACGGAGAAGGCTAACCCCATTCCCATAAAACCTTTTGTCCAACTATCGACAGGTAGATATAAAATCCCGATACTCATAGCCGAGACGGAAATAATAAAAGAAGCCCAGGTTTGAAATACCCAAGCGTTACTGTGGATTTGATTGTTAAACGGTGATTCCATAGTTCCTTTCTTCATCAAGAATCGGTGAATTCAATTTATTCAAGAATAGGAATCGCTTCGCTGATAATTTAGGGACAACGGGACAGTTTGTGGAATTGCACAGGTATTGTATGACCCAAAGAGTCGGAAAATCGTATCAACTATTCGTTTATTATTGTGCCAGTTGAGAAATTGTTTAATTGTGCATCGCGTACATAAAAACAATTGTAGGGGCGACCCGCCGGATTCAATCAACATCACCCAACCTTTAATGATATCGGGTCGCCCGCCGCCCGGTATCGATGTGACACCGAATTGAGAAAAGGGCGAGTCGATATAGGTTAATTCTTACACCCAACATTGATGCAGCGACTCGCCCCTACAGCCCCTACCCTTTACCCCCGACAACCGCAATAATTCCGCCAATTCCAATAATCCCAATCATCCTGACAATCACGCAGTAAACCCCGAAACCGTTGGTATTCTCGTAGGGGCGACCCGCCGGATTCAATTAACATCACCTAACCTTTAATTTAATCGGGTCGCCCGCCGCCGGGTATTGGTAAAAACTAACACAACATTGGTACAGGGGCGAGTCGGTATAGGTTAATTCTCACACCGAACATTAATGTAGCGACTCGCCCCTACAGCCCCTACACCAGGGAACTGATACCGCCACTGTCACCGTAACGATTACTGGGGTGAATGATGCGCCGATTCTCAGCACTATTAATAAAATTGGTAACGAAGATACTGCAATTTCTTTTAGCTGGACGCGATCGCATGGAAGGGGGAGTCGGACATGATACGGTAGAAGGCGGCGACGGTAATGACCAACTATTCGGCAATTCCGGTGATGATATCCTCTTCGGCAATAGCGGGGAAGATATCATACGCGGTGACGAGGATAATGATATCCTCTATGGCGGAGGCGATCGCGATCGCTTATTTGGTGATACGGGAAATGATTTTCTCCTCGGAGAAGGTGACGCCGATATCCTGGTTGGCGGAGACGGCGATGATACCCTCGATGGCGGCGCTGGCGCGGATAAACTCTATGGAAATAACGGGGCGGATCAGTTTATTTTACGAGTCGGTGAGGGAAGCGATACCCTGTTTGACTTTAACCCTGGGGAAGATGTCTTAGGGTTAGCCGGAGGGTTAAGTTTCAATCAGCTTAATCTGATGGGTATGGGAAGTACCACCTTACAGCGCTTTTCACGTTTATGGAATACAAAATTGTATCGGCTTGCTTTTCAGCGCAATGATTGTCTGTAGTCTACTAACTTGAAAACTGCTGTAATTCAGATGCAGCAGAGTGGGGAAGTCTTAGCCCTGTTAATCGGCGTACAAGCCAATCAAGTCAGTATCGCCGATTTTGTCGTGGTTTAGGAGGAATGCGATCGCGCTGATTCTATCAAAATTGACAGACAAACCCAAACCGTAGGGATTTGGTTTCCAAACCCCTTGTCTTTACAATAGGATTGAATGAATCTAAAGTTTACGCGATGGCTGTTGTTATTCCCGATGAAGTTCTGAACATTGCCCAACTCTCGGATGTAGAGATGTTACAAGAAATTGCCATTCTGTTGTTTCAGCAGGAACGCTTGACATTAGCGCAAGCCAGTCGATTGGCAAATTTGCCCCGTTTGCACTTTCAAAAGCTGCTCGCAAGTCGTCAGATTCCTGTGCATTATGATGTGCCGGAATTGGATGCTGAGGTGGCAATGATGCGGGAGATGGGTTATCTTTGACTATTGTTAGTAATACCTCACCGATTACCAATTTAGCCGCGATCGCACAGCTTGATCTACTCTACCAACTCTACGGCACAATTCTGATTTCACAAGCTGTTTACGCAGAACTGACAAGGTTTAATGTACCAGGAACTGTAGAAGTTCAAACGCTTAATTGGATAGAAACGGTTACGGTAGTCAATCAGGAATTTGTCGTTCAATTACAATCGGAACTCGATCCGGGTGAAGCGGCAGCTATTGCACTTGCTGTCGAACAACAAGCGACTTTAATCATGTTAGATGAACGTCGGGGAGTACAGGTTGCTAGGCGTTATGGCTTACAGGTACAAGGTATTTTAGGTGTGCTACTTCGGGCAAAAAACCAAGGATTGATTCCAGTCGTGCGTCCTTTTTTAGATGCTTTAATCAATGAAGCGGGTTTTTGGATGACTAATAATCTTTACCAACGAATTTTACAAATTGCTCAAGAATAATTGCCTACCCCAAAATACGGTAGGGGCGACTTGCCAGATTGAACGCTCTATAATACATCTGCAAACGCGGGACGCAATTTCTGATAACACCAAAGCCCTACACCAAACACTACCCCAGAAACAGCAAACGCGACTGCCCATTCTAACCCATGTTCCACTGACCCAACCAATACCAAATCCCGATAAACTTGAGCAATCACCGCCAGGGGATTCAACCAAAACACCCAATCTCGGAAGCGTTCTGGAATCACTGAAGCGGGATAGACAATCGGTGTCATATAAAACCAAAGATTTAAAATCACCCCTAATGTCTGGGGAATATCTCGCAAAAATACGGTTAACCCGGCTGCTAAATACCCTAATCCGGCGGTTAATAACAACTGGGTTAACCACACTAAAGGCAATAACGCTAACGTGGGATGTAATGTTCCTGAGGATATCGCCACTAACACAATCAATGCGGCTAACCCCAAGGCACTTTCAATAAATGTGGATAAGACGGGGACCAGTGGCAACAGTGCCAAGGGAAACACCACCTTTTTCACCAAATTGGGTTGTCCGACTACCGAACCTGCCGATTGGGTTAACCCGCCAGTAAAAGCAATCCATGGTAATAACCCAGCAAATAACCATAAACCAAAGGCAATATTGTTATCCGCAGGTAATCCCTTAAGACTAAGTTTCACCTTTAGGACAATGGAAAACACGTAGGTATAAATCAGCAACTGAGACAGTTGATTGAGCAGGGGCCACAAATTCCCCAATACCGAACCCTTATAGCGTGCCTCCAAATCTCGACGCACTAATGTCCGCAGTAGGTCAAATTTGACCCACCACTTTTCATTTATGGGCAACCAGCGTCTAATTTTACTAACTTTCCGAATTACACCGAGCATTGATTTGTCATTGGTCATTGGTCATTGGTCATTGGTCATTTAGTCGGGGCGGGTTTATTTACATCTGGGTGCAACCGAAAAGATAGTCGTGAAACCCGCCCCTACACAATCTTCCCCATCTCCCTCATCTCCCCCATCTCCCTCATCTCCCTCATCTCCCCTATCTCCCTCATCTCCCCCATTCCTCGGAAAAAGGCAAAAGTTCCTGGCTTGGTGCTATATTCCTAGCAACAGTGGGGGTAAAATACACATCTGGTGTAGCTTCAGGAGACGCCGTAAGCCTTGCAGCAATTATTACAGATTTCCCGACTCATCGATGCCTTCAACGAATGGGTTGGTCGCCTAACCTACTGGCTAGTATTATTAATGATCGCGATCGGTACCTGGAATGTTGCCGGACGCTATATTGGCTATTTCGTCGGTCAAAACCTCAGTTCCAATGCCTTTATCGAAGGTCAATGGTATTTATTTGACTTGGTATTCCTCTTGGGTGCCGCCTACGCCCTGCGCCATGATGAACATGTGCGGGTGGATGTGTTCCATAAAGGTTGGTCACCGAAATGGAAAGCCTTAGCTGATTTAATCGGTACGCTGTTATTCTTGATTCCCTTTTGTTTAATGGTGATTTATTTCTCCTGGGGAACCATTCTCAATTCCTGGGCAATTCGGGAAATGTCTCCTGATCCGGGGGGATTACCCCGCTATCCGATCAAATCCATGATTATTGTCAGCTTTGTCCTCTTGATTCTGCAAGGGATTTCCCAAGCGATAAAAAACTGGGCAATTTTCACAGGCTATCTTACACCCCAGGAGGAACATCATGATGCTCGACTATGAATGGTTAGGTCCTTTGATGTTTGTCGGGGCGCTGGTATTTCTGTCCCTGGGTTATCCTGTGGCATTCTCTCTGGGAGGCGTTGCGATCGCGTTTGCGATTATTGGTGTGAGTTTGGGTGTCTTTGACCCTATCTTCCTGACTGCCATGCCCCAGCGCATTTTTGGGATCATGGCGAATTATACCCTGTTAGCAATCCCTTATTTTATTTTCTTGGGTTCCATGCTGGAAAAATCTGGCATTGCTGAACGCTTGTTAGAAACCATGGGGATTCTGTTTGGGCGATTACGGGGGGGACTTGCCTTAGCTGTGGTTTTGGTGGGGGCGCTATTAGCTGCAACTACTGGGGTTGTCGCTGCAACGGTGGTGGCAATGGGACTGATTTCTTTACCGATTATGCTGCGCTACGGCTATGATAAACGGTTGGCAACGGGGGTAATTGCGGCATCGGGGACATTGGGACAGATTATCCCGCCGAGTGTGGTTTTAGTTGTATTAGCGGATCAATTAGGAATTTCGGTTGGCGACTTATTTATTGGTTCTCTGATTCCCGGCTTATTAATGACCACAGCTTTTGCGGTACATGTACTGATTGTGGCATGGTTAAAACCCAGTGCTGCACCTGCTTTACCCGCCGAGGTTCGTGACATTGGCGGGAAAGCTTTAGGACGTCGAGTTCTATTTGCCATGGTTCCACCGTTATTATTAATTCTGTTAGTCTTAGGCAGTATCTTTTTTGGCTTTGCTACACCAACAGAAGCCGGGGCGGTGGGGTGTGTGGGTGCGATGGTACTTGCGGCGGCTAATCGTCAGTTAAGCTGGTTATCGTTACGCCAAGCCTGTGATGCCACGCTACGAATTACCAGCATGGTGATTTTTATCTTACTGGGTTCTACGGCGTTTAGTTTAGTCTTTCGCGGGTTAAATGGCGATCAGTTTATGTTTGATATTCTCGCCAATTTACCTGGAGGTCAGATTGGCTTTCTGGCAGTGAGTATGGTAACTGTTTTTATTTTAGGCTTTTTTATTGACTTTTTTGAAATCGCCTTTATTATCGTTCCTTTATTTACTCCTGTGGCGGAATCTCTCGATGTGAATCTTATCTGGTATGGGGTTATTTTGGGGGCGAATCTACAAACGTCCTTTCTCACACCGCCCTTTGGCTTTGCCCTGTTTTACTTACGGGGTGTCGCCCCACCGGAGGTGAAGACGACAGAGATTTATTGGGGTGCAATTCCATTTATTTTGCTTCAGGCGCTAATTGTTGTCTTAATTATCGTGTTTCCGGAGTTAGTCAGTTTTCTTCCTTCGTTGAGTCGCTAATACTTAGGGTTGAATCAGTCTTGTGGGGAGGTAGGGAGCAGGGGGAGCTGGGGAAGCTGGGGGAGTAGGGGAAGCAATGATACATTTTCCCTGATAGCAGTTGTCAAGACTCAACTGTAGCGAGCAAGATGCTTAATGTAGTGAGCAAGATGCTTAATGTAGCGAGCAAGATGCTTAATGTAGCGAGCAAGATGCTTAATGTAGCGAGCAAGATGCTTAATGTAGCGAGCAAGATGCTTAATGTAGCGAGCAAGATGCTTAATGTAGCGAGCAAGATG
>NZ_JAVJTO010000076.1:0-4781 GCF_040220235.1 Coleofasciculus sp. B1-GNL1-01 | reverse complement strand
CTCCGAGTAAAAGTATTTACATTGAGCGACTTGTATCGAGCGAAGTCGAGATAAGTCGAAATGTAGTCCCTTACCGCCATCTCAGTTAAGATGTCTTGGCTTAACAACAACCCGACAAAAGGTTTTAGAGGTAATCCGGACTAGGGAAGTATCCGGGTGTCTGTACCAAACTGAGACTCTACGCGGTATTCAACGGTTTAAATTGCAATTTGTCTTGCAATCCCCATGCTCTACGTTAGTAGCGTGGGGTTGTTGAACCTCCTGATTTAGATCTACCGCATCAAGCTTAAAATTGTCTGAGTTTTATACTACTGATTATTTAATGCGGGAAGCCCACATTCCCATTTAAGACCGAAGTCTAAATCAGAATGTGGGCTTACCCTGTCAGGGCTTCACGGGTTCATTGATCTGCCTTGGTATAGGGTTTTTAAGGCAGGGTGCTTTCGCTTCCTCTATTGTGCAGCCGAACCTCAACCAATTGGGTGTAGTTTTGATGAAATCTACTGGGATAAATATTAAATTTCTGTGAAAGTTGCTCCTAGGTCGCTTTGGACACAGTTAAAGCACTGGAATAGATTTTACGGTTAAATCGAGCGCAAGAACCTGGATTGGTGTCAACTTAAGCCACAGCCCTCACCCCTAACCCCTCTCTATCCCGCCTTGCACTCCTTAAAAACACCTACGCTTGAAGCTGGGGTTGTAGAGACGTTCCCACCGGAACATCTGGGAGCAAGAGGTTCTAATGAACTCTTGAGCGGGCTTGCAGGAGAAGCAGTATTGTACCTGCTTCATTGTCTTTTAGCTAATTAATTGCAAATAATTAGCATTTGGCTTCCGTCTGGCTTAAACTAGGATACGGGAGTGAAATCCGGCTGAAACTCCCTGTAATAGCAGTTTTTCTGGAAAATTTAACGTCTGGCAACGGACGTTAATGATAATATATTGCATTTTGAGTGAAAAATGAATCCCTGGAGTTCCCAACCCAAAACTGGTCAAGTGATTGACATTAATCAAGCCGATCGGTGGCAAGTGTACCGCCGTTTACAGGAACTATCGATCGCGAGTCACTGCGGGATGAACCAGCCACTCACGGCTGAGGTTCATGATCCGGTGACTGCAATTCAACTGTGGAGTGTGGTCAGACAGCTAACTGTACCCCGTCGAGACTTAGCCTTTTGGCTGGAAGACTGCTGGCGGCTTCCTAGCCGTAGTAGGAAGAGGGGGAAATGAGGGAGATGAGGGAGATAGGGGAGATGGGGGAGATGGGGGAGATAGTCGTTAAATCCGCTTCTATACTCTTCTCAAAACTATGTCCTCGAACCATGTCCTCGAACAAAGTGTAAGGAGAAGTCAAGGCTCAACAATATTCTATGGAACAAGCAGCGATTCTACATTTAGAGGACATCACCAAACATTACGATCAACATACAACTCCAGCCGTTGATCGGGTGACGTTAACATTGCGTCAAGGTGATTTACTGGGGTTATTGGGTCCCTCTGGCTGTGGCAAAACAACTCTACTGCGGATTGTGGCAGGGTTTGAGCGTCCTCAGTCGGGACTGGTTGTCTTGGCTGGAAGCCCAGTTGCAGGTTCCGGGTATTGGATACCCCCAGAACAACGGAACACGGGTATGGTGTTTCAAGATTATGCCTTGTTCCCTCATCTGAATGTGGCGGAGAATGTTGCTTTTGGCTTGAAAAACCGCCGCAGCGGGATGAATCGAACATCCATAAAGAAAAATACGGCTGACGCGATCGCACTGGTAGGATTATCAGGATTAGAGAAACGCTACCCCCACGAACTATCCGGAGGACAACAGCAGCGAGTCGCCCTCGCCCGGGCGTTAGCACCGCGTCCCACTTTAATTCTGTTAGATGAACCTCTCAGTAATCTGGATGTGCAAGTGCGTCTGCGGTTGCGCCAAGAAGTGCGATCCATCCTTAAAGAAATCGGCACATCCGCAATTTTTGTTACCCACGACAGAGAAGAAGCCCTATCCATCTCTGATCAAGTGGGAGTCATGCGGGCGGGATGTTTAGAACAGTTGGGAACCCCGGAAGAAATTTACACCAACCCTGCTTCTCGCTTTGTCGCCGAATTCGTCACCCAAGCCAATTTCTTACCCGCCCGTCGTCGGGGACAATTATGGGAAACTGAGGTGGGTTCATTTGAAATTGGGAATGGAGACTGTCACGGTAACAGCCAATTTCCGAATGAGGCTATTCCTGATTGCGGTGAGTTAATGCTGTTGGAAGAAAACGTAATTCTCAAGCCCGATAATGATGCACCCCTCTTAATTCGCGATCGCCATTTTTTAGGTCGCGAGTATCGGTATTGTCTCCAAACCCCGTCTGGTAAGCAACTCCATGCTCGCACCGCCCTGAATACACCCTTACCTGTGGGAATCAGAGTTCAATTATCTGTGGCTGATTCATCGATCCCAATTTTTCCCCCAATCGCCCCAGGTACACCCATCACTTCAGCCTATTCTTAGTTTGTAGTAAGGGCTTTAGCCCTTCTTTGAGATCTATTGCTTTTTAGACTGGAGAATTTTCTCAATTTGGGGCTGGTGGCGAGCAATCACAACCAAGCGATCGCCCAACAAGAGTTGTTCATTTTTGGGTGGGTTAACCAACGTCTCTCGACGCCCCTGAGTTAGCCGTTCCACAGCGACTAAAATACTATCTAGCTCCTCTTTTATCCATTGAGCCGCATTCCAGAATGAAATACCATTCCATTGTTGAGGTAGAGGAATTTTATAGATTTGGTTTCCCATTTGCACGGTGAGCAATTCCGCCAACACATCCACAGAACCCCAATTTCGCACTGAAGTCGCCATTAAATGACTCGCCAATTCATCGGCAACAATCACATCTTCCACCCCCGCCACTCGCAGTTGTACATTATTTTTACCATCAAGAAGTTGAGCGCAGGTATAGATCCCCGGATGCAGTTTTTCAATCGTTAATGCGGCTAAAACGGTTCGGGCATCCCGATCTTGATCGCTGCGCGGATGGGTCGCATCTGCCAACAAAATAGCCCGTGA
Source organism: Coleofasciculus sp. B1-GNL1-01 (assembly GCF_040220235.1). Classification (NCBI taxonomy): domain Bacteria; kingdom Bacillati; phylum Cyanobacteriota; class Cyanophyceae; order Coleofasciculales; family Coleofasciculaceae; genus Coleofasciculus; species Coleofasciculus sp. B1-GNL1-01. The sequence goes on along the minus strand of NZ_JAVJTO010000076.1, from coordinate 1,734 downwards.
GGTGTGATAAATTCCCACCGCTTCCAGGACATCAATTGTCGTATAATCCCCAGTATAGAAGTAAATTTGGGAACGATTAATATGTTTAAGTTCTCGTTCTGGTGTTTGGATAAATTCAGCAACCACGACAATCGGATGATGTTTTAAACTGGGATCGGCTTGCAGTTGCTCAATCAGCAGATGTCCGCTGCGATTCCAGCCACAGATAACAATATGATCGCGTAGTTCGTCCAATTCCCAGTGTTTAATTTCCATCACGGTTCTCAATCGTTGTACCATAACGGCGGAAACGACGCCCGTAAACATGGCAAACATCGTCAAGCCACCCAGGATTACCATGAGTGTAACCAATCGTCCCGCATCGGTTTGAGGTTCGCCGCCGATGGGTTCTCCGGATACCAGGGTAAAAAAGCTCCACCAAAGGGAATCCTTCACAGAGGCGAAATCCGGATTGGTAAACCCCTCTAGCAAGTGAATCGCGATCGCGCCGACTAAAATAATTAAACCGACAACCAGCAATACGCCAATCTGTACACCAATACTTGTGGCTAAGGTAGAGCCAAGACGATTTAAATTCTGATTTAATAAGATTCCCACCCGCAATAGCCGTAGGAGGCGCAACACCCGCAACAGGCGAAATGCTCGCAATAGGGGTAATACGGCAATAATGTCTAACCAATAGTGGCGGAAGAAACGGCGTTTATTCTTAGCCGCAAAATAGCGAATGGTCAACTCGATAATAAAGATACCCGTAAGTAGTTCTTGAGTCAGATAGACAAGTCGATAGGGTTGACCTTTACTGTAAAGCGTGACTTCCGCAATCACCAAGATTACCGAAAGTAGGATTAATAAGATCAGCGCCAGTTCAGTTTGGGGAGCGTGAATAAAGCGATCCAAACGGGCTTGCAGGGTTTTGTTGGGCATGTCGAGGTATGAGAATCTATCTCAATCTAAAATTCACCAGACATTTATTTATACTGACAGTAGCGGTTAAAAGGTCTTGTTCTATGGCGGTCAAAAACTCCCAAACCCATACAGCTCGCAAATCTCAGGCGATGTCCAACCTACCGCCCCTAGAAAATGGCGATCGCTTAACCCGAAAAGAATTTGAGCGACGCTATCAAGCAACGACAACGATCAAGAAAGCGGAACTAATTGAAGGAGTGGTTTACGTGGCGTCACCGTTACGCTTTGAGCCTCATGCTGAACCTCACGCCCTTGTGGTGACATGGTTGGGTGTTTATCGCGCTAGCACAATCGGCGTGAGGTTAGGGGACAATGCGACGGTTCGCCTGGATATGGACAACGAGCCACAGCCCGATGCGTTACTGCGATTTGATGAAACGTTGGGGGGACACTCACGCATTGATGCCGATGGTTATGTCCAAGGTGCGCCAGAATTAATTGTTGAAATTGCAGCGAGTAGTGCGTCCTACGATTTGGGCGACAAGCTAAGGATATAGTTGGTAAAAGTATAGTCAAATATAGACAGACTTCATTTCATTGCAGAAATTCCCTTCGCTTTTACTTTGAGAGATTAATTCTCCTTGGGTGAACTACGCACCTCTCTATCCCATAGCGGTTAAACGCATTTGGGAATGCTTTTCGTAAAATATTGTAGGAACCTATAACATCAGATTGAACAAGAACCCCCTTGTCTGTACGATATAAACCTCGTTTAATTCTTTTTCCACTAAAAACGGGTTTCTCAGTAAGCTCTCCATAAACGGGGAG
>NZ_JAVJTO010000075.1:0-83480 GCF_040220235.1 Coleofasciculus sp. B1-GNL1-01 | reverse complement strand
GACGAATTGGAAAGAGTTATTAATTCTCTCCAGTCAAGTTATTTAGATGTTTGTTTTGGAGGAGAAACTGAGCCGGATATCTCTGGGGAAAATGAGGGAGTTAAAGACGAGTAAAACTTTTCGGTCATAGTCCAATTAATTGCTCTTCATTAACTTCAAATTATATTTGCGTAAAAGTTACGCAAATGCATTTTTTTTGTCCAAAGTCCAATAACTTAGAAAACTATGAGCATTCTTCTTGTCTCATTTGAAAACGCTATATTCGTTATTTGTCCTTTGGTTGATTAGGCAACCGCCTCGTATTGTTGGGACTCCGTCTCAACTTGCTGGAGAATCTCCATGGCTTCGGGTAGAGTCTCACAGCTATAATTCGCTTTGAAGTGAAAGGGTCGAACACGAGAGTCGGTCAGCACAGCCGATTCCCAGATGCACAGTTTGATCGGTTTTTTGGGATTGTTGGTGGCACTAATGGAGTATTGAACCATGGCAGTGCTTTTTTCTACAAAAGGTCGATAGTATCGCAGTACAAACTCAGGAGACTTTTTCTCTCCTTACTAAATTATGAAGGATAACCCAGCTTAAAGGTTCCTTCTGGCGAAGGATTTGCCAGAAAAAACAGTAAGGATGAAGGCAAACCTGAGTTTTATCCTTCATCCTTGTCCAATCTTGCCAAAACCCCTAGTTTCTGGCGTTACTGAACTGGACTTAACTCCCGTTCTGCCACCGCATCGGGATTGGCTTCGCGGGTATCCTCCTCCGAGGGTGGCACGACTTGCCAGAATTTACCGATGAAGTCCGACCAATTTGCCAGAATTGTCTTGGCTTTATCACTTCCGGTGCGGTCAACATGGGCTTGTATCAGGGCTTTTAGCTGCTGTTCCCCAGCCGATGTGGTTACCCGTTGCATCTTTACAATTTCAGGGTTGACTTTGGCTGGGAAGTTGCCATCTTCATCCAAGAAGTAGGCTAAACCACCTGTCATCCCTGCACCCACATTGCGCCCAACATGACCTAAAACGACAATCACACCACCTGTCATGTATTCACAGCAGTGATCACCAGCGCCTTCAATCACCGCTTGACCTTTAGAATTGCGGACGCCGAATCGTTCACCCGCCCAGCCATTGGCAAATAACGTACCGCCTGTGGCACCGTAGAGGCAGGTATTGCCGACAATTACGTTTTCGGCGGGGTTGTAGGTGGCTTCTGGGGGAGGCGTGATAATAATTTCACCCCCATGCATTCCTTTACCCACATAATCATTGGCTTCCCCAACTAGACGCAGAGTCATTCCGGGCAGATTGAAGGCACCAAAGCTTTGTCCGGCTGCACCTTTGAAGTTGAGGGTAATTTCGCCTTCAAAGCCAGTATCGCTGTATTTTTTAGCGATCGCACCCGCTAGACGTGCGCCAACTCCTCGGTCGGTATTCAGAACCGCGACATCTTTGGTGAGTGAGGTTTGGTTGGCGATGCAAGCTTGAATCTCTGGATCAGCCAGGAGTTGATCATCGAGAACGGGTCCATTACTATGAACCTCCTCATGGTTGAGGAATGACCGATCGCGACTTGTATCCGGTAAATCAGTTAAGCATTTCACCGATACGGTGGATGTCTTCGTTAACGCGATATCCTCGCGTTGTTTGAGTAAATCTGCCCGACCAATTACCTCATCTAACTTACGATAGCCTAACCGTGCCAAGAGCGATCGCACTTCTTCGGCGACAAAGTAGAAGAAGTTGACCACATGATCGGGGATTCCGGTAAACCGCTTGCGTAAATGGTCTTGCTGTGTCGCTACACCAACGGGACAGTTATTCGTGTGGCAAATCCGCGCCATGATACAGCCTTCCGCAATCATCGACACCGAACCAAAGCCATATTCTTCCGCGCCCATTAACGCCGCCATAACGACATCCCAGCCGGTTTTGAAGCCACCATCTGCCCGTAAAATCACGCGATCGCGTAGTTGATTGGTCATCAGCGCCCGATGCACTTCAGTGACACCCAACTCCCAAGACACACCCGCGTGTTTAATCGAACTCAGAGGCGATGCGCCCGTTCCGCCATCATGACCGGAAATCTGGATCACATCAGCATTTGCCTTCGCCACACCTGCGGCGATCGTACCAATGCCAATTTCCGCCACTAATTTTACCGACACCTTCGCCTCTGGATTAATTTGATGCAGGTCAAAAATTAACTGGGCAAGGTCTTCAATCGAATAGATATCGTGGTGAGGCGGTGGGGAAATCAGGGGTACACCAGCCTTAGACCGCCGCAACATGGCAATATAAGGACTTACCTTTTTCCCCGGTAACTGTCCCCCTTCTCCCGGTTTCGCACCTTGGGCGATTTTAATTTCCAATTGTTTGCCACTGATCAGGTACTCTGGCGTCACCCCAAAGCGCCCGGATGCGACTTGCTTCGTGGCGGAACTCGCCGTATCTCCATTCCGTAGTCCCTTGAGATGGGGCAATGTGGGCGAATTCCCCTGATTATCCACATCATCTAAGACTTTAAACCGAACTGGGTCTTCGCCCCCTTCACCGGAATTGGATTTCCCACCAATCCGATTCATGGCAATGGCTAAGGTTTCATGTGCCTCTCGCGACAGGGAACCCAAGGACATCGCCCCGGTACAGAAACGCTGGACAATCTCCGCCACAGGTTCTACATCCTCAATCGGAATCGGGGTGCGATCGCTCTTGAAGTCTAACAAATCCCGTAACGCCGTGACCGGGCGGTCTTCCAGGTATTTCTTATAGACATCATAGTGGTCATAAGCGGTCTTTTCCTCGTCAGTTTTGCCGTTTCCGTTTTTAACCGACGCATCCTGACCATTACCATTAAAAGATGCCACGGCTTTATGCAACGCCTTTGCCATCTCCGGGCTATTCATGTGATATTCCCCACCGGGACGGTATTGGATAAAGCCAAAGTTTTCCAGTTTCTTACCTGTCAACTCTGGGAACGCCCGTTGATGGAAGGCAATCACTTCCTGTGCCAATTCTGCCAGATTCAAACCACCCAAGCGGGAGGTTGTACCGCAGAAGGCTAAGTCTAATACCTCTGCACCAATTCCCAAGGCTTCAAAAATCTGCGCCCCTTGGTAAGACGAGAGTAGAGAAATCCCCATTTTGGACAGGATTTTCAATAACCCGGCTTCCACCGCCTTACGGTAATTTTTCTGGGCTTCTTCAATGGTTAAGGGTTCAATTTTACCCCGATCCATCAATTTCTGGGTCTTGGGATTCGACCACCACTGACGCACAGATTCCAATGCCAAATAGGGATGAATTGCTGAAGCCCCATAACCAATCAAACAAGCAAAATGATGGGTACTCCAACATTGCGCCGTTTCTACAACCAGAGAGGCTTTCATCCGCAACCCTTCGCGAATCAGGTGATGGTGAACCGCCCCCACTGCCAATAGGGGTGGAATATAACTGGTGTTTTCTCCTACACTCCCACCAATTTTATCGCTCAAAATCAGCACTTTTGAGCCAGATTTCACCGCTTGGTCGGCTTGGTCACATAATCGGTCAATGGCATCTTTTAACCCATCCGGACCCGCGCTAATCTCAAATAATGTGGAGAGTTCAGTCGTAGCAAACCCAGACGCTTTTACCGCATTTAACTCGGCTTCATTCAGAACCGGGGTTTTCAGTTTCAGCAATTGGGCATACTCGGGTTTAGCCTCTAGCAGATTCCCCCGTTGACCCAGTTCCATACTTAAGGACATCACCAGACTTTCCCGCAAGGGGTCAATTGGTGGATTGGTGACTTGGGCAAACCGTTGTTTGAAATAGTCATACAGCAGGCGCGGCTTATCGGAGAGGATGGCTAAGGGAATATCATCCCCCATACAAAATGTTGGTTCTTTCCCTTGACTCACCATCGGTTCCAGGATCATATCCAAATCCTCAGCCGTATACCCAAAGGCGGTTTGCTGCTGGAGTAAGGTTTGGGCGTCGAGTTGAGTTGAATCGGTAAACCCTTGAGGGGATAAAACCTGACGATGCTGTTTCAGCCAGTCGCCGTAGGGTAGCCGTTGGGAAACTCGCTGTTTGATGTCCCAATTTTTGAGAATTTCGTGGTTGGCTAAATCCACAGCAATCATCTGTCCGGGTCCAAGTCTACCCTTTTCCACAATATCTGCTTCGGGTAAATCTACGACACCCGCTTCTGATCCAACCACCACGTAGCCATTCCGGGTGATACTATAACGGGCAGGTCGCAATCCATTGCGGTCAAGGGTTGCACCAACGACTTGACCATCACTAAAGACTAACAGCGCCGGACCATCCCAAGGTTCTTGAATGCCGCTGTAATATTCGTAAAAATCAACAATTTCCGGATGATCCTGCAAATCGGGCTGATTCTTATAGGCTTCGGGCACCATAATCATCAAGGCTTCCAAAGGACTACGACGCGATCGCACGAGTAACTCGAATATATTATCCAGGGTAGCGGAGTCACTATTATCCGGAGCAACCGTGGGCTTGAGGTCTTCGATGTCGTTCCCCCAGACTGGATGGGATAAATCGGCTTCCCTTGCCTTCATCCAGTTAATATTGCCCAGCAGCGTATTAATTTCCCCATTATGTCCCAACAACCGCATCGGTTGGGCGAGGGGCCATTTGGGTAGGGTATTGGTGCTAAAACGGCGATGATAAACGGCAAAAGGGCTTTGATACTCCGGCTGTTTTAGGTCAAGATAAAATTCACCCAGTACCGCCGAACGCACCATGCCTTTATAGACAATTGTGCGACTTGAGAGGGAGCAAATGTATAAATCATCCGACCAATGAAGCGTACCATCGGCTTCTAAGGCGTTACCAATGCGACGGCGGGTTTTATAGAGAAGACGTTCCCGATCATCCCCAGCTTGATTGGGGCAGCTAACAATAACTTGCTCAATGTGTGGTTGATTGTCCAGGGCTTGAGGTCCCACAACTGACTCGTTTAGGGGAACGACACGCCAACCCAATACGGTGAAACCGTCGTGTTCAAAGACTCCGCCAACAATTTCCCGAACTTTAGCTGCTTTTGTCCCATCTTGGGGTAAAAATACCATACCCACCGCCAACTGATCGGTTGGTGGCATGGTGATTCCTTGTTCCTCAAACCAAGATGTAAACAATCCCCAAGGAATCGTCGTCATCAAGCCAGCGCCATCACCCGAATCTCGGTCAGCGCTACAACCACCGCGATGTTCTAAACAGGTTAATGCCGAAAGTGCCTGTTCAATCAGTTCATGGCTAGCGACACCTGCGACTGAGGCGATAAAGCCAACACCGCAAGCATCTCGTTCTTCCACCAACCATCGTTGTCCTGGATAGGCTACATCGTCTCGACTCCAAGATTGATGCTGTTGATTTGGGTTGATGCTCCTGTTTGTCATAAGATAGTTCCTAGTGTTATTGGTCATTGGTCACTGGTCATTCGTCACTAGAGGTAGGGGGGCAAGGGGTATAAACCTTGAAACCCTTGTCTGATCGTTAGTTGTTATCGCCCACCTTACGGTAACTAGAAATTGATTACCAGTGCGGTAAAATCTCAGTTCTATCCAAGTCGGCTACGTCATCGCCAGTTCCATTGAAAAACTGAAAAATAGAGAAATAATTGACGTTAATTCGCTCTCTAGTGATCATTGTGTGAGTCATCTCGTGTCCAGTTGGCGTGGTTGTCCTAATATTTTTATATATACGGTTGGCAGACGGAGTAGCATCAGCCACTAAACTACAGACCCAGAAGGGTCAGCCACTTTGGTTCTCAAATGAAGCTCTTTAGATGGGGAGATTGATCCTAGCGAAAATACTTGACTCTGGCAATCCCTTATGCCATGAGTTTAAACTATTAACCGATTAATCGACCTAGCTGCAAACAATTTTATCTGGAGGAGCCAAGAGCCTTGGTGTTTCCTTGCTCACTCTGGAGTAATGCCACATTTTACAATCCGTGGCATAGAATGAATAATGTGACACAAATAAAGCAGATGAGCGAACTATCCAAATCCGTAGAAGTACATTTGGGTCGTCAGGGGCGGTTAGTCATTCCGGCAGCGTTGCGGCGGTTGTTGGGGTTTGAGGAAGGGGATAAGCTAGTTGCCCGTGAGGAGGCGGGGCGGTTGGTGTTGGAAAAGCCAGAGGCGATTAAGCAAAAGTTGAAGGCACGGTTCGCACAGATACCCAAAAATCGCAGTTTGGTCGATGAGTTGATCGCTGAACGTCGCCAAGCCGCGAGAAAGGAAGAGACTGAATGACGGTAGTGTTGGATGCTTCGGCGTTGCTGGCTTATCTGAAGGGTGAGTCGGGAGAAGAGATTGTAGATGGCGTGTTAACCGAGTCAGTGATATCCAGTGTGAACTGGGCGGAAGTCGTGCAGAAGGCGATCGCGGGAAATCTACCCAAGCAAAACTTATAAATCTAAATAATCCCAAAGCGATAAACCAGGCTACGCGGTTCCCTGGTATGACGCTGGACTTGAAAAGGCTGAAAGTGTTGTTAAACCGTTGTTTCGTGGTTAAAAGTAGCTGTCACCGGGGAAAAATTACTCAAAAGTGATAATCCGTGAAAAATCCGAGAGTGATTGCGACTCAATCACTAAATCGTCCCCAAGTGAAACTCCCAACGGGTAAGAATTACAATAGCGCCAGGACTTGAGACTATCGCTTAAAAGTTATTAGCCGAAAGAATTGAACAAGGGGAACGCGATCGCTACCTAACCAGAAACCTGAAACGCTGTCGGGGGTAAAGGCGACAGATTCACCAGCTGGGCAGAACTGGCACAGTCAGATGATGATTGTGAGGATATGAGAGAAGTTGCTCAAACGACCATTTATAGCAAGTCGCTAGGCGTGTATTTACAACTCCCTTCTCTGAAGCTAAGTCCAGATGGGATGTTCGTACAAACAAAGTGTAACTAGACCAGCGCGAAGCGCTATAACAAAGAGCCAGCCGGGGAGAGTTCACATCCGATTCTGCCAATCCCCACCGAAAGCTTTAATCAATTCTCTTTCCAGCATCAGGTAATGGATATTTCCCCGGCTCAGTCCAATATGGTTGAGAAGGCGATCGCACTTTGGCGGAGTAGGCAGGCGAAAATATAGGGTTCGTGTCACCGGACGCAACCTAGTAAAACTGTTAGTACTGAAGAATGGAAACAGATGCACTTAATCTTATATCTGATTTAAGGATTTTATAATTTGTACTGTGCGGCAGGTGTATTATCCAAGAAACAGCGTTGCTAAAAACACAATGTATACCACTAAAGCTGCGTAACCAATATAGTCGGCATTGTTGAATGACTTGTGTTTAAGCATAAAGAATACTGATAAGAGCAACCATGTTATCCCATGGAAATATGCTAAAACAAAAAATTGCCAGCCGGTTGTGCCTGCACCTTGACTTGTTCCGTCACCGATTATCAAAAACACTAATCCAACAACTACAGAGATAATTGAAGCTGGCAGATACCACTTTTTCATAGCAAGTTGTCCCGAAAGCCAATCCGTTGAGCCTGTTCCGACTTCAGTTTTAATTGTACTTGGAATAATTGTTGCTATAGCAGTGATTAACATTGTAGTCCCAGTAAGCAGACCCAATATCAAACTGATTCTCAAACTGTTCCTGAACCCTTAACTATTATTGGTTCAGCCACAGCCCTTTGCATTGGAGCCTTACTCAAACGGGAGTCTTCCAAAAAATTGAACTAATTTTTTGAATAGACCTACAATACAGGAATTAGTTTATCGGTATGGTTAAACGTTAAGTCATCTCACACCAAAGCCAAGATTATGACCAAGGTCTTCTCACGGAATAAAGCCCAAATTGTGATAGGAATCTTAGCAATTTGCGCTTCATGTCTAGGTTTAGCCGCTCAACGTGTTAATTCTACAGAATCCCTAGTAATAGAAAGTCTAACCATGGGGGAAATTCTGCAACGTTTAGTCGTTCAGTCAACCCTTGAACTCGATCGCGAATTAGTAGAAGCTGAAGCCGTTACTTCCTCGTCTCAGACTCATAGATTCGCTCAAACCCCAACTCAAGTCGTTGGCGGGGGGACAAAACTCTCCTTAAATGGTCGAATCGTACCCCTTGCTTGGAAACAGTGGCAGGTTGGGGAAGTTATACGCACGGGTATCAGTGATGTAGGAGTTCAACACCTCTTCGGACTAGAATTGTTGAGTACCCGCAATTGGACACAACAACCGATACAGTGGTTCTCTAATCCCCTGACTACGCCCCTCTTTTTCGTGGCTCACCATCGTGATGCTTATCGCTATTTAGATGTTACAGAGTTGGCTCAACAGGTGGGATGGCAATTTCAAGGTCAAGGAGATACACTCGCGCTAACGTCTATACCTGCACAACTAGACAGTATTCAACAAGAGACGCTGCTATGGGGATTTAGAATTGTCCTTGATTTAGATCGTCCCACACCTTGGCAAGTGAGCAGAAGCCCTGGTGAAGGAGCAATTATTTTAGAAGCGATCGCGAATCCATCCCTGATTGAACAGTTTACCCCGCCCCCGGTCGTGGAAGATGAGGAGGATGAGGAAGTTGAGGAAGTTGAGGGAGATGAGGAAGATAATGAAGCCTTAGACAATCAACCGACTATCCAAGTTGAAACCAATCAGACTAAAACCACTATCGGGGTTTCGATTCCAGATGGTCTACAGTTACACGTTTTTAGTTTACCCAACCCCAATCGCTTAGTCATCGAACTTCGTCCCAATGCCATGGTGGAAAAAGATATTCTGTGGGCGCCAGGTATTTGGTGGCGTCAGCGGACTGTGACTCTGGGTGATACTCGATTTCCTTTGGTGTGGCTAGAGGTTGATCCCAAAAATCCGCAAGTTAATCTGAAACCGATGTGGAGTAATCCCACGACTCAAGTGGGAACCGCCCCCCTGATTAAAACCGCGCAGTTATGGAAAGCTGCTGCTGCCATCAATGGTGGCTTTTTTAACCGCAATAATCAACTGCCCTTAGGTGCAATCCGCCGGGATGGACGCTGGTATTCTGGACCCATTCTCAACCGAGGTGCGATCGCCTGGACGGATCAGCATCAATTTAAATTTGGACGCCTCAGCCTTCAGGAAACCTTAATTACCGCCAATGGAAAACGTTTCCCAATTCTGTTTCTGAATAGCGGTTATGTGCAAGCCGGGATATCTCGCTATACCCCAGAGTGGGGCGAAACATACACCCCATTAACCGATAATGAAGTGATCTCGGTTGTGCAAAATAACCAGATTACGGCTCAATTACCCGGAGGAGTCGCAGGTGAGGAGTCGTTTTTTATTCCAGTTAATGGCTATCTACTCACGGGTAGAGGCGGTGATTCAAAAGTTGCGGTAAGTACTCTACCGATTGGCACACAAGTCCAGATTGAACAGAAAACCTTGCCGACTGAGTTTAATAATTATCCTCATATCCTGGGTGCAGGTCCCTTGTTACTGCAAAATCGCCAAATTGTGTTAGATGCCACAGCCGAAAAATTTAGTAATGCCTTTGCTCAACAATCTGCCATTCGGAGTGCGATCGGGATCACGGCAAATGGCACGCTAATTATTGCCGCTATCCATAATCGTGTCGGTGGCAGAGGACCTAACTTGACCGAAACGGCACAGTTAATGCAACAACTCGGAGCAGTTGATGCACTCAATCTAGACGGTGGCAGTTCTACTGGACTCTATTTGGGTGGTCATCTTCTAGATCGTTCTCCCTATACAGCCGCCCGTGTTCACAATGGTTTGGGACTCTTCCGACCCTATAAGTAGGTGGACACAATAAAAGCTAACGGTGGAGATTGTCATTTGTCATTCGTCCTGTGTCCTTTGTAAGGGTTTGAGGCTTATTTACAAAACTTAATAAGTGTACCATTCTGTTGTCCGACTCCTTTCTTAAAGTTTCGATAAAGCTCAAGCCTCTAAATGTGAAGACTTCCTACAATTTGACGTATCCAGCCCCTAATGCATGCAAAATATAAGCTGAATTTGCTAATGTTAATTGTGGCTGGCTTTTGTGTTGTTGATAACCGAGCAATAGCTCGATATTCGATAAACTGTTTTTACACGCGATTAACAAAGCCGTAACTATTTTCAGGAGAAATACTATGGTTCAGCAAGCAGTTCCTCAAGATTCGGCGATCACCCTACCCAGATCGTTGACTGCCGAAGGCGCTGCCGCTACAGAACTAAGACCTTGGGGTTCATTTACTGTTCTGGAAGAGGGGCGAGGATACAAAATTAAGCGTATTGAGGTGAAGCCTGGTCATCGCCTCAGTCTGCAAATGCACTACCATCGTAGTGAACACTGGATTGTGGTCAGTGGCATGGCGAAGGTTATTTGCGGGGATAAGGAATTATTGATTCATCAAAATCAGTCCAGCTATGTTCCTCAAGGACATGCTCATCGCCTAGAAAATCCGGGTGTTATTCCGCTGGTATTAATTGAAGTACAGAATGGCGAGTATCTTGGCGAAGATGACATTATTCGCTATGAAGATGACTACGCCCGCAGCGAGTCCACCTCACAATAGGTTGGATTGTCTGAAGTAGCTAGCTAATATAGCACTACGCATTAAGGTTAGGACAATACAATTGGGTGAAAAGGCAACAGGCAACAGGCAACAGGCAACAGGGGAATGTCCTAACGTATCCCCGTAGGGCTATACTGCTGACCTGGGCTTGACTAGCTTGACGCCAAATTTACTCCTCCCTAATACTAGGGGAGGAAATTTTTTTGCCTGTTAAGATGATTTCTGACCCAGGACAAAACCAATGATTACACTGAGTCAAGCGGCGATCGCTGAAATTAGACGCCTACAAACCAAGCGCCAGCAACAGCAAGCTCGATTACGCTTAGGCGTGAAGCCAGGAGGATGTGCCGATTTATACTATACTCTGGAGTTTGATGATGCCGTCGGAGCAAGCGATCGCGTCTATGATTGTCAAGGCGTCGCTGTTGTCGTAGATGAGGCAAGCATCAAGCATTTAACTACCCTCACCTTAGATTATTCCGAAGATCTCATGGGCGGTGGGTTTCGCTTTTATAATCCCAATGCCATTGAAACCTGTGGCTGTGGTAACTCGTTTCGAGTTAAGACGTGAGGAATGATCCTAGGTTGAATGGGTAATTAAAGGACAAAGGACGTAGCTTGCTTCTCAAGGAAGCGAGTATGACCAAGGATTAATGATCAAAAAATTGACATTGTTGCCTAAAAGTCAGTACAATCAGAATTTGTCAATACTTGCAAACGATTCAAGGAATATCACGCGCCTTAACTCATGCCCACTATCCAGCAGCTTATTCGTAGCGAACGTGCCAAAATTAAGGCGAAAACAAAATCGCCTGCACTGAAACAATGTCCACAACGGCGGGGTGTTTGCACCCGCGTCTATACGACAACCCCTAAGAAACCGAACTCAGCCCTGCGGAAAGTGGCAAGGGTGCGTCTGACATCGGGTTTTGAAGTGACGGCGTATATTCCAGGGATTGGTCATAACCTTCAAGAACACTCGGTCGTCATGATTAGAGGAGGACGGGTTAAAGATTTACCCGGAGTTCGATATCACATTATTCGAGGAACTCTAGATACGGCGGGTGTGAAAGATCGCAAGCAGGGTCGTTCCAAGTACGGAACCAAGCGTCCTAAGTAAACCAAGAGAACTTTTCTAAATCTGCCACAACCCTGCTAGACTTACCCATAGCGGTTTGTTTTGGGTAACTTGATCAGGAAAATAGGGAGATGAAGTGGCTTGCTTTTTTCAAGCAAGTCCTAAAGACTGGAGAAAAAATAATCAGTTCCAGGATAAATAGTTAAATTTGCCGTGTATGTATTTTGTAAAGGCTTACTATGTCTCGTCGCACAGTTGTTAAAAAGCGCCCAGTCCCCCCTGACCCGGTTTATAACAGCCGTCTGCTTAGTATGATGGTGCGCCGGATTATGCATCATGGGAAAAAATCAGTAGCATCTCGGATTATCTATGACGCCTTCAAAATTATTGAAGAACGCACCGGAAAGGAACCGCTAGAGGTATTTGAAGAAGCGGTACGGAATGTCACGCCTTTAGTAGAAGTGAAAGCCCGTCGGGTGGGAGGGGCAACCTATCAAGTTCCCATGGAAGTTCGCTCAGAACGCGGAATAACATTAGCCATGCGCTGGCTGATCCAATTTTCCCGAAGTCGTCCAGGGAGAAGTATGGCGAGTAAATTCGCAAATGAGCTGATGGATGCGGCAAATGAAACAGGGAATGCCATTCGTAAGCGGGAAGAAACCCATCGGATGGCAGATGCCAATAAAGCGTTTGCTCATTATCGCTACTAATTCAGTAAGCTGATGACGGACAGCGCCAAGGCAGGGTAAAGGTTAATTTTGGGGATTTCGTGGGCAAAAAATAACGTCGCTGTCTGAGTTTCTGAGGAGCGAGTAGGATAACGAACAAAGGACAAATCCCTAAAAAGTTAAACAAAGTATAGAATTGTAAAGAGATAGTAACGCAACGTGTAAACTTGCGGCACAGACGAAGGAGGTAGCTGTGGCACGTACCATCCCGCTTGAGAAAATACGCAATATCGGGATTGCCGCCCACATTGATGCGGGCAAGACAACAACAACAGAACGAATTCTGTTTTACTCAGGAATCGTTCATAAACTAGGCGAAGTCCATGAAGGGACAGCCGTGACCGACTGGATGGCGCAAGAGCGGGAACGGGGAATTACAATTACTGCTGCTGCCATCAGCACGAACTGGCTGGATCACCGGATTAACATCATTGATACACCGGGTCACGTAGACTTCACGATTGAAGTTGAGCGTTCGATGCGGGTTTTAGATGGTGTAATTGCTGTGTTCTGCTCAGTGGGAGGTGTCCAGCCCCAATCGGAAACCGTGTGGCGTCAAGCCGATCGCTACCGGGTGCCGAGGATTGCCTTTGTCAACAAGATGGATCGCACGGGTGCTAACTTTTTCAAAGTATACGATCAACTCCGCGATCGGCTACGTACCAATGCGGTGGCGATCCAAATTCCCATCGGCAGTGAAAGTGATTTCCACGGGATTGTCGATCTTGTGCAAATGCGTGCCCGGATTTATACCAATGACCTGGGTACGGATATGCAAGACACCGAAATCCCCCAAGAGGTTCAAGAGCTAGCCCAAGAGTACCGAGTCAAGCTGATCGAAGCTGTAGCTGAAACCGATGAAGCGCTCTTAGAAAAATATCTGGCAGAAGAAGAACTCACCGAAGACGAAATTCGCTCTGCCCTGCGTAAAGGTACAATTGCCGGCACGATTGTTCCCGTGCTGTGTGGTTCAGCCTTCAAAAATAGAGGAGTACAGTTACTCCTCGATGCAGTGGTGGACTATCTACCCTCTCCGCCGGAAGTTCCGCCAATTCAGGGACTATTGCCAGATGGGACACCGGACAACCGACCAGCAGATGATGAAGTACCCCTATCGGCGCTGGCATTTAAAATCATGTCAGACCCTTATGGTCGTTTAACCTTCATGCGGGTCTACTCCGGAGTTCTGCAAAAAGGTAGCTATATTCTCAACTCCACCAAAGATCAGAAGGAGCGTATCTCCCGGCTGATTATTTTGAAATCCAACGAACGTATTGAGGTCGATGAGTTACGCGCTGGTGACCTTGGTGCGGCAATTGGTCTCAAGCAAACGACCACGGGTGATACAATTTGTGGCGAAGAAGCCCCGATTATTTTGGAATCGCTTTATATTCCAGAACCGGTGATTTCGGTAGCCGTAGAACCCAAAACCAAGCAAGACATGGAGAAGCTTTCCAAAGCCCTCCAAGCCTTATCGGAAGAAGATCCGACATTCCGGGTCAGTATTGACCCAGAAACCAATCAAACCGTGATTGCGGGAATGGGTGAACTTCACCTAGAAATTCTGGTTGATCGGATGCTGCGGGAATTCCGAGTTGAAGCGAATGTGGGTGCCCCTCAGGTGGCTTACCGAGAAACCATTCGCAAATCCGTGCAAGCTGAAGGCAAGTTCATCCGCCAAAGTGGCGGTAAAGGTCAGTACGGTCATGTCGTCATTGAATTGGAGCCAGGTGAATCCGGTAGTGGGTTTGAATTTGTCTCCAAGATTGTTGGTGGTTCCGTACCGAGAGAATTTATTTCCCCGGCTGAGCAGGGTATGAAAGAAGCCTGCGAATCGGGTATCCTAGCTGGGTATCCCCTCATCGATGTCAAAGCCACATTAGTTGATGGTTCGTACCACGATGTTGATTCTTCGGAAATGGCGTTCAAAATTGCTGGTTCGATGGCAATTAGAAACGGCGTAACGAAGGCTGCACCCGTGTTACTCGAACCGATGATGAAAGTGGAAGTTGAAGTGCCTGAAGACTTTCTCGGAGATGTCATGGGCGATCTCAACTCCCGCCGTGGTCAAATTGAAGGGATGGGTACCGACGAAGGTATTGCCAAAGTTTCTGCTAAAGTTCCATTAGCCGAGATGTTTGGTTATGCTACGGATATCCGGTCAAAAACCCAAGGTCGAGGTATCTTCTCAATGGAGTTTAGCAACTACGATGAAGTGCCTCGTAACGTGGCTGAAGCTATCATTGCTAAGAGCAAAGGGAACGCATAACTAAGAAAAGGAAAACGTAATTCATGGCACGCTCAAAGTTTGAAAGGACTAAACCCCACGTCAACATTGGCACAATTGGTCACGTAGACCACGGTAAAACAACGTTGACGGCTGCCATCACCATGACTCTGGCTTCATCAGGTCAAGCAACCGCCAAGAAGTACGAAGAAATCGATGCGGCACCAGAGGAAAAGGCGCGGGGGATTACCATTAACACCGCTCACGTTGAGTATGAAACGGCGAATCGCCACTACGCTCACGTTGATTGCCCAGGACACGCTGACTACGTGAAAAACATGATCACGGGTGCGGCTCAAATGGATGGGGCGATCCTGGTGGTTTCCGCCGCTGACGGTCCGATGCCGCAAACACGGGAACATATCCTCCTTGCCAAGCAGGTAGGCGTCCCCAACTTGGTGGTCTTTTTGAATAAGAAAGACATGGTGGACGACGAAGAATTACTGGAATTGGTGGAACTGGAAGTCCGCGAACTCCTCAGTGATTATGAATTTGATGGAGATAATATTCCCATCGTGGCAGGTTCGGCGTTAAAGGCGCTTGACTCTCTTACCTCTAACCCAAACATTAAGAAGGGTGATGATGAGTGGGTTGATCAGATCTATGCGTTAATGGATGAGGTCGATGCTTACATTCCTACCCCAGAACGGGATGTGGATAAGCCCTTCCTGATGGCAGTTGAAGATGTCTTCACCATCACCGGTCGGGGGACAGTTGCCACGGGTCGGATCGAGCGCGGTAAGGTCAAGATTGGCGACGAAGTTGAGCTAGTTGGACTCCGGGATACGGTCAAGAAAACCGTCACCGGCATTGAGATGTTTAAGAAGAGTCTCGATGAAGGGATGGCGGGTGACAATGCCGGAATTCTGCTCCGAGGTGTTGAGAAGAAAGATATTGAGCGAGGAATGGTAATTGCCAAGCCCGGTTCGATCACGCCTCATACTCAGTTTGAGTCGGAAGTCTATGTCCTCAAAAAAGAAGAAGGAGGACGTCATACTCCATTCTTTTCCGGTTATCGCCCTCAGTTCTACGTTCGTACCACCGATGTGACGGGAACAATCAGTTCCTACACCGCTGATGATGGTAGCAATGTGGAAATGGTTATGCCGGGAGACCGAGTAAAAATGACCGTGGAGTTAATCAACCCGATCGCGATTGAACAAGGAATGCGCTTTGCCATTCGTGAAGGCGGTCGCACCATCGGTGCAGGTGTTGTCTCCAAAATCCTCAAGTAGCCCTGTTCTCACTCCAAAGAGTAGGAGCAGAGAAGCTGATGCTTTTCTCTGCTCCTTATTCTCTGTGTTGGCAAAACGTTATGAATTCCGAGTGTTGAGTTCTGAGTTCGGGAACATTCATGCAACTCTCAACACTTAAAGCTCCTAATTATTTCAGAACCTAGACAACTCAAAAAAATGGCAACGATTCAGCAGCAAAAAATTCGGATTCGTCTTAAAGCATTTGATCGGCGATTACTAGACACTTCATGCGAAAAGATTGTGGATACAGCAAATCGCACCAATGCTGCCGCCGTCGGTCCAATTCCCTTACCAACCAAACGTCGTATTTATTGTGTCTTGCGATCGCCCCACGTTGATAAAGACTCGCGGGAACATTTTGAAACTCGTACTCATCGGCGACTTATTGACATTTATCAGCCATCGTCCAAAACCATTGACGCCCTGATGAAACTGGATTTACCGGCTGGTGTGGATATTGAAGTGAAGTTATAGGGTGGAAGATGAGAAGGGTAGAAGGGTAATGCTCTTGCCCAAATCAGTACAGGCAATAGACATGCCATAAAACCGGACAAGATATGAGTTAGTACAGCTTTAACGGATTTTGTGGCTTCTTGTCCCCAAAAAATCCGTTAAAGTAGGTAAAGAAGCGCAGTTACCCTTTTCACCAAGGCACAATGGCATCCTCTTCCTCAATTGCTGTTAGAGAACTTCCTTTGTTTCCACTGCCAGAAGTGGTTCTATTTCCGGGACGTCCTCTGCCCCTCCATATCTTTGAATTTCGCTATCGTATCCTGATGAACACGATTTTGGAGAGCGATCGGCGTTTTGGGGTATTAATGTGGGACCCGGTGCAAGGTCAACCCGCCGCCGTTGGCTGCTGCGCTGAAATTATACATTTCCAGCGTCTGCCTGATGATCGGATGAAAGTCTTAACCCTGGGTCAGCAAAGATTTCGGGTTTTAGAATACGTCCGAGAAAAACCCTATCGTGTCGGATTGGTGGAATGGATAGAGGATCAACCCTCTCAAAAAGACTTAAAAGAAATTTCCACATCCGTTGAGCAATTGCTGCGAGATGTTGTCCATCTTTCTGCCAAGCTGACGGATCAGAAAATCGAGCTGCCCGAAGACTTGCCAGACCTTCCCTTAGAACTATCGTATTGGGTAGCGGGCAATCTTTACGGCGTCGCCTCGGAACAACAAGCGTTGTTAGAAATGCAGGATACAGCAGCCCGTTTGGAACGCGAAGCGGAAATACTTACCTCCACGCGCAATCATTTGGCTGCCCGTACAGTTCTTAAAGATGCATTTAATTAAGCTTAATTCTCTAAGCTTAATTCTCAATCAGCGCGGTTGAATCAATGGGTATGACGCTGTAGCTGCCAAAAATTTTCAGAATTTCTGTATGAGAGGCAGCTTCTGAGAGTGCCTCTTGCACCAACGGTGTAGAGGTATCGGCTTCTAAATCAATAAAGAAAAGATACTCACCCAGCGATCGCTTCGTCGGGCGAGACTCAATCCGACTCAGGTTAATCTCTCGCTGGGCAAAGGCTTGCAGGGGTTTAACTAAGGCTCCCGGCACATTGGCGGGCGTGCTAAACGCTAGGGAGGTATGACTACCCCCAGGAGACGATTGCTGACCCACAATCCAAAAACGAGTACAGTTGTCTGGATAATCATTGATAGCCGCCGCCAGGATAGGTAATTGATAAAGCATCGCCGCCCGTTGAGACGCGATCACGCCTGCCGTATAGTCAGTATCCAGATGCTGTAAGGCTTCTGTGGTTGAATTGGTGGGTACGAGTTGTACCAAGGGTAGACTGTTTTCTAGCCACCCTTGACATTGGGCAAGGGCTTGAGGATGAGAATAAACGGTTTGGATTGCCTGAAGACGAGATGCCCGTGATAACAGGGCATGTTGGATTGGCAACACCAATGCCTGTTGAATTTGTAGTTGATCGAGTTGCCACAGCGTATCCAACGTAATCGTGACACTGCCTTCAATGGAATTTTCCACAGGCACCACCGCCAAATCTGCTTGCCCCTTGGCGACGGCGTGCAGAGTTTGGGCAATGCTGGGATAAGGACATAACCAGGCTTTTGAATCACATTCACGGGTAAGAGTGCGACAGTAAGCTAATGCTGCCGCTTCTGCGTAAGTCCCTGGTGGTCCAAGATGGGCAATTGAAATTGACATAAACTGCGTTTTAGTTTATAATTTAATGCTTTATTTGTTTTCAGTAATGAGGTTTAATAATTTCCGTCCTTAGGACTAAATCATTGCTCCGATCGAGGAACTGAAAGTCTTCTATAGGAAGATAACGGTTGGCGAGCATAATTTCTACAATTGGAGTAAGGATTAAGTTACATGCTGTAGTCTCATTTACGAGACTCGCTCATCCCCATAACCTTAAAAAATTCCCCCCAGTTATGTAAATAAACTTTAATTAAAGTAAGATTAACTTTAAGAAACTTAGACAAAACCCAACGTTGCTCTCACCCTATGACCAGCCAGTTTACTGCATCCCAATCCGTAGAACTTGCCGTATCTGAACAACCCATCCCGATTCAGCACTATTTACGTCAACCTCAGCGCCTGGTACACGCGATCGCTGATCCGAATCTGATCGAGCAACTGAGTCCAGAGCAGTTTCGCCTGAAGATGCGTCCATTGCATTTTCTGTCCTTAACCTTTCAACCACGAGTCATTCTCAAAGTTTGGGCAGATAGTGACGGTACAGTTCATCTGCGATCGGTAGATTGTGACATTCCTGGATTAGACTACATCAATCAACGCTTTACCCTGGAGGTCAAAGGAAAACTCTATCCTGAGCAACAGCAAAACACCACTCGGCTTAAAGGTAAGGCTGATTTAAAGGTTCGGGTGGATATTCCCTTTCCTCTCTCGATGACACCCCAACCCATTATTGAAACAACCGGAAATGGATTACTCAAAAGTGTGTTGCTGCGAATTAAGCAGAAATTAATGCATCAACTGCTATTGGATTATCGGCAATGGGCTAACGCGGATCGCCAAACCCTGGCTCAACCTAACTCTCAGCATCTTGCACCCGCTGATAATCCCAGCATTTAGTCATTTGTCAGGGAACAGGGATATGGAACGGGGATATGGAACAGGTAAGGTAGAGTTTTGAGTTAACTTCCTCATTTTCCCATCTCCCAGACGCGCCATGGCACGTCTCTACATGGCTCCCCCTGCTCCTGCGCTCCTGTACACCCCAACTCCCTCATTTTCCATCCTTGAGTTGACAAGGACGAAAGGAACGGCGATGCTGGGGCGAAGGTCCCAACTGTTGGAGGGCTAAACGATGTCGTTGAGTTCCATATCCCTTATTAGCGGCTAAGTCATAATCAGGATACTTCGTCGCTAAACGCCCAACTAAATCATCACGCCAGACTTTCGCCACAATGCTAGCCGCTGCGATTTCCAGCGATCGCTGATCTCCTTTAATCAGACTTTTTTGGGGTACAGGTAAGCCTACCAATGCCTGTCTCCCATCAATCAAACATAAATCAGGCTGCACTTTTAACTTAAGCACAGCCCGTTTCATTGCCAACAGAGAGGCTTGTAAGATATTAATTTGGTCGATTTCAGCACTGGT
The DNA here is from genome assembly GCF_040220235.1 of Coleofasciculus sp. B1-GNL1-01. Classification (NCBI taxonomy): domain Bacteria; kingdom Bacillati; phylum Cyanobacteriota; class Cyanophyceae; order Coleofasciculales; family Coleofasciculaceae; genus Coleofasciculus; species Coleofasciculus sp. B1-GNL1-01. The sequence continues at coordinate 63,979 of NZ_JAVJTO010000075.1, read as the reverse complement.
GGCATAACCAATCCTCCAATCGACGGCTAACTCTTGAATCGCTTGCGCCAATTTCTGGCGTCGTAGACGAGTTAACTGTTTACTATCTTTCATTCCAGAACCAGCCAAATTGGGCAGAGTCGATGCGGGTAAAATAACCGCTGCTGCCACAACCGGACCAAATAAAGCGCCACGCCCAACTTCATCGACTCCGGCGACCAATTTGCGATCGCCTGATAGTTCGGGTAGTTGACAATAGTTAGCCGAATTTTCCATTTTCATGGATTCTTACTATGCTCTGCCGTTACATAAATAAGACCTCCCCCATGGAACAAAAAGCGAAGCATTCTCTGGCTTTCCTGTGCCAAAAAAGCGAAGCATCCTCTGGCTTCCCCCTTTTTAAGGGGGACGGGAGGGGGATCTATAAGGGGGGAATGAGAGGGGCTAGGGGTGAAGCCTAACTTGGGGGGTGATACCCAATCCGCTTTTGAAACCCCTTTATCCCTTACTCATTCTCCATTGCTGAAGAACGGCGGCGGCGACGGCGAATCAAAGGCGGTTTTGTTTCTGATTCGCTGGTTGAGGTTGAATCAGCCGATGATTCTAAATCAGCATCAACGGCTTCTCCAGAAGAAGTAACCAGTACTTTGTCTGAACTCTCTTCTGAGTCTGACTCCTCTGATGGGTGAGACCTATCCTCCCATGAATCGTCAGTGGTGTCATTATCAGTGGTGTCATTGTCAGGAGTGTCATTGTCAGAAGAATCCGATTCAGCTTCTCCAGGAAGCACCACCGAAACCATAACTGATCGGGGATTTCTAATCTCCTGATCTAACCGCACTAATGGTGAAATACCCATCAAAGCATAAACATCCTGTTCTTCCGGCGTCATCTCAACCTGAATAACTTCCGGCGGTTCCATTTCTACCACCGACCGAATGAGCTGGGGTTTGCCCACTCGTTCACTGGAGTCTGACACGATGGGACGTTCAACAGATGTCGTATCGCGCCTCGTCCCCTCTACATCTTCACTCACATCAGAGGAACGTTGAGACAAGGTAATTGGGCGAACATTGCTGCTCTTGGCTACAGGTTCATCCTTGGAGATTACATCCTCCAGGCGGCGACGGCGACGGCGGCGATTAGTGCCATTGGGGATTCCCCGTTCTTGATAACTCGGATGATTGAGTTCAAGTTCATCCGGTTCATTAAAGCCAGGGATATCCAGGGGTTCTGGAAGATCAGAGGTTTCTGGGATGTCAACGCGAGAAATAGGCTCTGGCTCTTGCTGTACTTGAGGTTCTGGCTCACCGGGAAGATGCACCAGATGTCCCAATCCACCACAGCTTGGACAAGTGCGACCAAATAATTCGTAAATATTTTGACCTTGGCGCTTGCGGGTGAGTTCGACTAACCCCAATTCTGACAATTGGGCGATTTGGGGTCTGGCTTTGTCCATTTTCAACGCTTTGTTGAAATGTTCCAGAACTTGTAATTGATCACGCCGCGAGTCCATATCGATAAAGTCCACGATGATTACGCCAGCAATATTACGTAGGCGCAATTGGCGGGCGATTTCTGTCGCGGCTTCGCAGTTAGTCCAGAGGACGGTTTCTCGCGCCGTAGCGGAACGGGTAAAGGAACCGGAGTTTACATCAATAACGGTTAGCGCTTCCGTCGGTTGGATAATAATATAGCCTCCCGATGGCAGATCAACTCGTGGCTTTAAGGCTTCTCGAATCGCCGCATTAATACGGAAATAATCGAGAATTGAGAGGCGATCGCGGTGATGGTCAATTAAAACCCCTTCCGGTGATCGACCGCCACTCCAGCTTACTAACTGCTGTTTTACCCGTTTGACCCCAGTATTGGAATCAACCACAATCCGATTCACATCCGCTGTGTACATATCGCGGAGGACTCGTTGGATAAAATCATCATCGCGATTAAGTAGAGCTGGCGCTCTGGTGGAAGTTGCCTCCTGCTGGATGGCTTCCCACTGGCGTTGCAGCGCCTCCAAATCCTCCATTATCGCTTCTTCCGCTCTGCCCTCGGCTTCTGTGCGAACCAATAATCCCATCCCAGCGGGTTTAATCAGCACAGCCAAGGCTCTGAGGCGATTACGTTCGTTTTCGTTCTTTATCCGTCGGGATAAATTAACCCCTCGTCCATAAGGCATCAGCACCAGATAACGACCTGGTAAGCTGATATTTCCGGTCAGCCGAGGACCTTTATTGCCCGTCGGCTCCTTCATCACTTGGACTAAGACTTTTTGCTGCGGGGTAAGCAGTTCCGTAATCGCCCCGGAGCGACGTTTAAGTCGCAGAGGACCCAAGTCAGTGACATGAATAAATCCATTGCGTTCGGCATCACCAATATTGACGAATGCGGCATCAATGCCTGGTAAAACGTTTTCGACAATACCGAGATAAATATCACCGACTTGGTGGCTGCCCGTGGCAACGACAAGTTCTTGGATTTGATCTTCTGAAAAAACAGCAGCCAGCCGATATTGCTCTGCAATAATAATTTGCTTTGCCATTCAATTCCCTCAAAATTTGGCAGTACGCTCAAGTACTGAAGCTTGGTCTTTGTTGAAATTTTAGATAGCTGATTAGTTTAGAGAACAGGCAAACTAGCCAAGCTTTAATAATGCTTGAATGCTTGTCTGAGTTACCTTTTTCACCAAAAATCTTAAATCGCATACCTAAAATTGATCGGTCACTCTTACTTTGGCTACCCTTTATGATTCTGAAAAGCAAAAACTTTAGCTTTACTTAGAAAACGTAAATCGTGATCAGGGAGTGACTGAAGACTACTGACACTCTCATGGATCTACTTTTTCTCCAATGCTACAGGTAGCCAATGTCATGCCCCTTCGCCCAAGGGCAAGCATTGGAGTTTGGTAACGTGCAAGTCAAAAGTCTGGAAGTGTGAATCAGTTACGGACAGTATCTATGAGATAGTTTCTACAGGTCGAACCTAGTGTCACTGTAGGTACGCAACTGTTTCCTTAATTCTACATTATACTGCTTCGATTGTTGATTGTTAATGGGTAAGACTATCAGTTTAGCTGTGAGGGGGTTATCGGTGCTGGGGAAGCTGGGAAGCTGGAGAAGCTGGGGGAGATGAGGAAGCTGGGGGAGATAGGGAAGAATTGTCCCAATCTTTAATCACCAATCCCTAATCACCAATCCCCCTAACTAGACCGACGTTTTAGGGGTTTGAGCTTGACGCAAGGATTCAATTGTCGCGATCGCGTGTTGGGCAACCCGATCAATTTCCTCGGCTGTATTAAAGCGTCCAATGCCAAACCGGACTGAGGCATGAGCTAAAGGTTTTGAATGTCCTAGTGCTAAGAGGACATGGGATGGCGCTACGTGGCTTGATGAGCAAGCTGAACCCGATGACACGGCGACAACAGGCTGTAATCCCAACAGTAGGGCAGAACCATCCACTCCCTCAACAGAAATATTAAGATTTCCTGACAATCGCTGTTCTGGATGACCATTCAGGTGAATTCCCCCTAACGGAGACAGGGTGTTCCAAAGCTGTTCCCGTAACTGGCGGAGGCGTTGAGATTCAGAGGCTTGTTCAGCGAGTCCGAGTTCCACGGCTTTGGCAAAACCCATGATTTGCGGCGTGTAGAGGGTACCCGAACGGATTCCCCGTTCTTGTCCCCCTCCCTGAATTTGTGACGCTAACTTAACTCTAGGGTTACGGCGGCGGACATAAAGCACCCCAATCCCCTTAGGACCATACAGTTTATGGGCAGTGAAGGACATTAGGTCAATATTCATCACCTCAACATCCAAAGGAATTTTACCAATCCCCTGGGCAGCGTCGGTATGGAAGAGTACCTGATGCTGGTGACAGAGTTCTCCAATTTCAGCTAGGGGTTGTAATACGCCAATTTCGTTATTGGCAGCCATCACCGAGACTAAAATCGTATCGGGACGAATTGTTTTTTCTAGCTGGGTTAGGTTGACGAGTCCATCCTTTTGGACAGGCAAAAATGTGACCTCAAATCCTAAGTCTTGTAAATAGGTACAGGGATCAAGTACGGCTGGATGTTCAGTTTGGACGGTAATGATATGACGCCCTTGACTGAAATAGGCTTCAGCTACCCCTTTAATTGCTAGATTATTTGCTTCTGTTGCACCACTGGTGAAGATGATTTCCTTTGGTGTAGCGTGGATAGCCTCAGCAAGGGTTTGTCGTGCTTGTTTTACCGCCGCTTCTGCTTCCCAACCATAAGCATGGCTGATACTGGAAGGGTTGCCGAAATGTTCTCTAAAATAGGGCAGCATCGCCTCTAGCACCCGTTCATCCATGGGGGTGGTGGCGTGGTTGTCAAGGTAAATGGGACGATGAGACATAGTGAGTAAGTCGGTAGGGACAGTTTAAGTTAATGGCGGTGATCGTCATTTGTCATTCGTCATTTGTCATTTGTAAGGGTTTGAGAGTTGTTTACATAGCTTGGTATGGTTAAGTTTATTTCCATCAACCTACCTAGATCGTCATTAGTCATGTCAAGGAATAGGGTATTTAAATTGATTATTGATCAATCATCAGTACCAAAAACAATTTGATCAGGATGAGAATTTGCCACCATATAAACGAGGGCTTGGGGTACACCATTTTATCACAATAAATCTGGGTGGAAATCATGACAATGTATTATAAACCTCTTAGTGTGACCCTGAGCGGGGCGCAAGGATGATGCCCCTACCTACATACATACAATGGTGGAAGAGGTTGTAGGTTGGATTAACGCTTGAGACTTAACAAGGTTGAGGAACCCAAGCCCTGACGACGAACAACAATTGATTTTTTTGTTTTCAATGATTATCAAAGATTAATAGAGATAATCAGCAAATGAATTGTTGGCGATAGGAGCATATAATCTTTAAGTATTGGGTAAGGGCGACACGCTTGCACAAATCAATAGATGTGTCCACTCAATTTGATCGGATCGCCCTTTACTCAATCGAATATGGCAGAAAGTATTTCTTTAAAATTATGTGTTTGTCTTGAGCTGCTATCTTAGCGATCGCGCTTTTGTTAAGATACATTTAGGGTTCTGGAAAAAAGCACCTTAGTGGAGAGAGACGCTGATCATGTCCGACTTGGTAACCCAAGAGACAACATCCCAAACTGTGGTAGGCTGGGAACCATCCATGCCGCCAACTGACTTAATCTTTGATGATGGAGAACCGTTGGAAAGTAATCGCCACCGTATTGCTATAAATGTCCTGATTCGATCGTTGCAGCAAGCCTATCTTGACCGCAATGATTTCTATACCAGCGGTAATATGTTTATCTATTACAGCAGTGAACAGGCGCGGAACCGAGATTTTAGAGGACCCGATTTCTTTGCCGTATTAAATGTTGACGGGACGACTGAACGGCAAGGTTGGGTTGTGTGGGAAGAAGGGGGACGTTACCCTGATGTAATTGTCGAATTAATGTCTCCTTCTACAGCATCTATGGATACGGGGACAAAGAAAGATATTTATGAGCGTATTTTTAGAACACCGGATTACTTTGTTTTTAATCCCTTTGATCCCAATTCCTTACAGGGTTGGCATTTGGATGCGTCTCAACAATATCAACCGTTAGTTGGCAATGAACAGGGTTGGCTGTGGTGTCAGACATTGGGGTTATGGTTGGGAACTTGGCAAGGAACGATAGACCGAGAGACGGCGGTTTGGTTACGATTTTATGATCAAGAGGGTAATCTTGTTCCCCTACCCGAAGAAGCGGCTCAACAGCAAGGGCTTCACCAAGGGACATTACGACAGTTATTGCGTATCCTTGCTACTCGCTTTGAACAGGTTCCGCCAGATATTGAGCCACGTTTACAGGTACTTGAAGTTGATCAATTAGAGGATTTGGTGACGGTGGCTTTGACAGCACAAACCCTGGCAGAATTTGTTAGTAACGTACCGGAAGGTTCATGATAGAATTAGACGCAATACGTCCTATCGGACAGGCTTTGCTTTCCGCGATCGCACTCTTTTACCCGTGACACTTTCAACCCAAGAACTCGAACAGGTTCGGGCGACTTTTCCCGATTATCCAGCCAAATTAGAGAATGGACGAATTATTTTAAGTCCACCCCTATCCTTACCCTTTACCCCCCATGACTTGGAACGGGTACAAGCAACGTTTGATGACTATGGGATGGAATTACGGGGAGGTCGAATCATTATCATGTCCCCTTGTATTGTTAATTGTGGGGGAATGGCGTCCGCGATAGCAAGGTCTAATTTTGGCTTTGCTTTGATGAATTGGGTTAAAACGGGTTCTGATCATCCCTTGGGTTATGTTTTAGGACGCTGCGGTTGGATTTTGCCGAATGGGGATGTGATTGAACCGGATAACTGTTTCATTCGCGCTGAACGAATGCGGGATTATATGCGCCAGAATGGATTGACAAAGTTACCCGAATCATATCCAGAATTAGTACCAGATTTAATCATGGAATGTTGCTGCTGTACAGAAGCGGAAACTGATCCGAGTTCATATCAGAAAGCGAAGCTGCAAATGCTGATTGAAATGGGGATGGCTGTGGGTATTTTTATTGAACCAGAGACAGAGCAAACGGTAACAGTTTATCAGCAGGATCAACCGGAAATGGTATTGAGAGATGGGGATGTTTTGACGATTCCAGAGTTGCTTCCAGGTTGGGAATTGCAAATTGTGGAACTATGGGAGACTTGAGTTAAAATATAACATTCTATAATGATGTCTAAATAAACCAAACTATGCCGCCACATTAGATACAATAACTCTATCTAAATAAACAATCATTACTGCACACTCCATACCTTGATTGTACCATCGTGACTACCGCTGATTAAGGTTTTACCATCGGGACTAATCACCAATGATGTTACAGCGTCTAAATACTTAGTTAGGGTATTAATTTCTTGCTGAGTAGTTAAGTCCCAAACTTTGACTGTTTTATCTTCACTGCCGCTAAACAGGGTTTTTCCATCAGGGCTAATTGCTATAGATAAAACAGAACCTTTATGCCCAGTCAGAGTGTAGAGCAGTTCTCCACTCCTCAAATTCCATACCTTGATTTCTTTATCCCGACTGCCACTAATCACAGTTTGTCCGTCTGGACTAATTACGACAGCGAAAACTACATCTGAGTGACTTTCAAGGATTTGATCTGGCAACACAATAATTGTTTTGTCATAACTACCACTGACGATGGTTTTTCCATCTGGACTCACTGCTATAGACGTTACACCACTTGAATGCTTGGTATGAGTGTGAGTACATTTTTGATTGTTTATATCCCATATTTTAATAGTCTTATCTCCGCTCCCACTAAAAAGAATATTATTGTTTTTTGGGTGAAAAGCAAGGGACATAACCTGTCCAGAATGCCCAGTCAAAACTTGAGTAGCTTTTTGATTTTCTAAATTCCATACTTTAATTGTCTTGTTTACAGTACCACTAGCGATAATTTTTCCATCTGAGCTGATGGCTACAGACAGAATACCCTCTCCATGATTAAAAGAATGAGTTTCTTCTTCATTTGCTAAATTCCACACTTTGATCATCCTATCTTCGCTACCACTAACTAAGGTTTGTCCATCAGCACTGATAGCTAATGAGGTAACAGAAGCTGAGTGGCAAGAAGATAAATCACCGAAAACATGATCGGCTATAAAGTTTTGCCAATTGGTTGCAGTCGGTGATTGGATCGGTTGTCGTTGTTGTGTGTTTGGATACAAAGTTTGCTCAATCTCTGCCAACCGTGCCAAAATTGCCTGGGTATCGGCGGGGCGTTTCTGAATTGGACGAGCCATCAGTTGATTGATAAAATCTCCTAGGATAGAAGAAATTTGGGGAGCTTGATCACGCCAATCCTCTAACTCATCGGTATAGATATCGTGGCGATACTGATCGCCAAGGTTCAGAGGATGTTCACCCGTCAGTAAATGGACAAAAGTACGACCCAAGGCAAAAAAATCTGATTGGGGAACAGCACTACCAATGACTTGTTCGAGAGGAGAGTAACCGTCAGAAACAACTTTGGTCACTTGTCCTGCTGCTTGTTTTTGCTCGTAGGTTCCTGTAATTTCTCGCGCTATGCCAAAATCAATTAATACCAGTCCTCCATCTGGCTTGAGCATAATATTCGATGGCTTAATATCTCGGTGAAAAAGCTGCTGTTGATGAACGGCGTGTAGTGTGTTGGCGAGTTGAATTAGCCAATCAATCGCTAACTTTTCACTAATGGGGCGATTATCCCGATTTTCTAACCACTTTTCCAGATTCTCTCCCTCAATTTTCTCCATGACCAGACAATAGACGGGTTCTTGACTATTTTTAGGGTAAAAAGTGAAGGATTCCTCTGCTTGGGGAACTCCGGGATGATGCAGCCGAGTTAATACTTGGGCTTCTCGCTGGAATTGTTCTACAGGTTTTGGTTCATTTTTACTCAGAACTTTGATAACTTTAGGAATAGTGGTGCGATCGCTAACTTCATAGGTCTTAGCAAAACCGCCTTCGCCCAATAGATTTATAACCCGATAACGTCCCTCCAATAGCAATTCAGACTGACAACTTTGGCAATAGAGCAGATTATCGGGATTATCGGGATTCTGACACTTGGGATTGATACACAGACTCATCAGTTCAGCGAATATGGGTCATGATCGATAGTGTAGCGTTATCGATTCAGAGATTGACAGATAAATGCTGTCGAAATCCTGTTTGTCGAGCCTTGGCTTGGCTATCGTACTGGCGTGGCACACCTTATTTGATGGATTAGATTCGACTTGTAGTAGGGAACTTTAGCCCTATATCCTGTTGGGTTTCCTGTGATCAACTCAACCTACAATCTATTCCACCATTTTAGCTGTGTCAATCCAGTAGATCTTTATATGAATCCGGCTGAGTAGCCAATGACGCTGACTATCCAGGAAACTGAGGGAGTGGTTCGCGATACGTCCTATCGGACACGCTTTGCTTTGCGCGATCGCACTCCTGACACTTCCAGATAGGATAGATTAAGCAAGCGAAATGCACTCTTTCTGGACGAAGCAAAAGCGAGACGACCAGATATTGCTATTATTGAACGACCCAAGACTTTCTTTGAAGATCGACCCAGCCGAGGGATTACGACTAAACCATTTATGATTGTTGAGATTGCCTCAAGTAATTGGTCTACGGATTTGGTGGACAAACAAGAGGAGTACCAAGCAATCGGAGTGCCGGAATATTGGATTGTTGATTATTGGGGTCAAATTCCAGCTAAATATTGCTGGCGCGGGAAGGGGAAGAAAGTTATTGTGCTAACGCTGGGTAATGGGGAATATCAACGATGTGAGTATTTGCCAGGAGAAACTATTCCCTGTCAAACATTTCCTAACCTTACTTTAACAGTCGATCAGGTGTTGGCGGCGGATGCCGAGGATATCCTTTAGGAACAATGCATATCAAATAGCCCAAAATTCTTAGTAGCGATCAAGATGCTCGCACTACAAGGGTTTCGTCATTATTGACATTAGGGTTTAAATACTAAACAGCTTAATTTTGCTCCTATGGAGTGATGCACAAGCTCGTCAGTTTAGCGAATATAGAGTCATGATCGATAGTGTAGCCTTATCGATTCACTCTAAATGAGATTATTTCCCCATGCGTCAACATCCAACCGCGATCGCACTTATTTCACTCCTGTGCTTAGGGAGTACGGCTGCATTAGCCGCTAAGACTAAGCTATCCCCGACACCGACTAAAGACTTATCCTTTGAGTTGAAAGCGGTTGATAACCACTTTGACCCCCATCAACTCGAACCAGGAGAGGAATTTATGGGTCTAGAAGTCGTTTCGGTTCAAGCTGACTCATTACCTGAGTATGGTGTAATTGGTCGAGTCCAATTTCGAGGTCAAATTGCTCTCACTGGGACTTATGAACCTAATCATCAGCTTCCAGGAAACACCAAGATCCCCTGTTTTGTTGTTGATGAAGCCGCCGCCAAACAGCTACCCAGATTTCGGGGCGATGATCGCCAAGTTTGGTTTTGTTTCAATAATCCCGAAGTCGCTAAACAGCAATTGGGTGGACAGGGTACTCAACCGAAAAAAGCGATAATCGCGATCAATGATTATGAGACGGTTTATTATCCCTCCGATGCCTTTGATACTGCTACTTTGGTGCGGGTAATTACTCAAGAGTAATTGTCATTTGTCATACTCGCTTGGCGAGAAGCAAGCTACGTTATTCGTCCTTGGTTAGGGGAATTAACGTTTTGATATCATATCAATCCATATCGTTTCATACCTGTAATTATTGGTAAAAAAGACTTACCCTTCTACCCAGCTTTGCGACTAAACACCCATACCAATAACAGCATGACTACTATCACCAACGCCGCAGAAATAAGTGATAAACTGATTATCTTGCCCAACCCACCCATGACGGGAATACCACCGATCGCGATCGCTAATCCTAATGCAAATCCTGCGGCTGTGGCGGGTTGTTCTGGCATCAGGTGGGCTGTGGCGGCTAATGTAACTGGGATACTCGATTGTAATAGCGCCACGGCTGGCAGTAAGGTAAACAAATGATGTCCGCCAATTACCAGTAACAGGCTGGATAGGGCTAAGGTTCCCATTGTCCACAATCGCCACCCCCAAGCTGTTGCCCAAATTCCTGCCAAAATTTTACCAACAGCGGCAGCGATCGCGATCGCAATTAAAGCTGGAATATTACCCTGTAGTAGAAAATCAAAGCTAGTCCAAACTAGAGACGTTAACGCGATCGCACTCAATAATATCAGCAAGACTAAATCCTGATCCACAACCGCCGATTCCTGAACCAAGTCAGGATCAGAAGTTTGACGATAGGGAAGTTTAGGCAAAGGTATTCGCGCGATCGCTATCATGATCATACAAAGTAGCGATACCAATAACCCTGTCCCTTCATATCCGGCTAATCCTAACCCACCACCCACCGCTAATCCTACCACCCCTGGTGCAGCAAATAATCCCGCACCCAGAGTCGATTTAGGCGTTACCCAAACCGCTATCGCCCCCCCGCCAACATGAAACGCGGCTGAACCGATTCCCGCTAAAATTATCGCGAATTGGGGTTGCCAATTGGCTGAAACTAGCGCCAGACTCAGTAGCAATAATCCCATTAAAACAGCAATACGGGGACGTTTGAGTTTATCGGTGATCATCCCAACTATGGGCTGATACCCAAAAGCTAATCCGTTGTAAAGTAAGATGAGAAAACTACTTTGTTCTAGGGATAGCCTTTGCAGTAAAGTAGCCAGTAGAAAACCTGCGGCTGCATCAGCACTACCATGTGCCAATCCTAAAACAGTTGGTAAAATATACCGCTTATTTTTAGGAATACCAGGAATGCTAAAATTCATAATTCTTCAATATAGAAAAGATGAACCCGATGGGCATTGAATTTTACCTTCTATGAGTTGAGGATTATCTGGAGGAACTATAGAGGGTTGATCAGTTTGGCAAATCCCACGCAACAAGTCATTTTCAGATTTCTCGTTAGCTACCACGATTATTGCCGTGTAGCTTTTGAATGTTTCACGTTTTGCTGTAACTTTTACAGTTGTTTTATCTAGATCAGCAGAGAGTTTAAATTGGTGGAATTCATTTTCTATTGTACGGTCATTCATCAATTGAATTTTGGAAAAACCAAAAGGATGCTCTTCAGTAGAGCCTGTCAATTCTTTAAATGTAGAAGCAAATTGTGAATTTCTACCATAGAAGTCATATTGGTAACTTAAGATCGTAGGAATTACCTGTTTAGCTTCCCAATGGGCGCGTTCCGGATTGGGTTGCCAAAGTAAATTTGATGGGTAGCTAACTGGAAGCAAGACGAAGAAAAAAATGGCGTAACTAGCTAAATTACTCAAAAAAGTGGCTAGAAATAAGTTTCCCTCTGGATTCCGACTATTTTTAGGTTTAAATAGAGAAATGTATAAGCTCCATTCAATTAAGCAAGAGAATACAAAGAAAATAGGTAAACTAAAGACAGCTGTTCCTGGACTGCCAGTGTACATATTATTAAACGCGAAGGGAATACCTATAATTGATGTAGCAATGTTGGCAACTAGAGTCATAATTAGGACTTTATATATGCCTAATTTAACTTTTGAGCGGAACTTGAATAAACTCCAAATAACCAGGGCTTCGACAGGAATAATACTGAAAATAATTGCGACATTACCTGTCATATTGAGAATTTTTGGGGCAGCGATATTGGCAAGTACTATCATTGGTGATTGGTGATTAGGTAAGAGTATTTGCTTGGCTCAAGGACATGGTTTTGAGGTACATCTGTAGGGAATGGTTTAGGAAGTTTCGTTTCGTTATTAATTAATGATAGCCTTGGCTCAAAACCCGCTCTGACTAGATGTTTCAGATGTAACCTGCTACATTGAGACTACCCTCATTTTTCCTATCTTCCGCATTGCTTATTTTACCCCCCAAATTTTAATCACGTCATTCTGGCTACCACTAGCTAGAGTTCGTCCATCTGGACTAATTGCTACCGCTAAAACTGCTTCTATATGATCACTAATCGTGTGCAGGACTTCACCTGTCTGTAAATCCCAAACCTTTACAGTTTTATCGTTACTTCCACTAAGAATTCGGCGTCCATCTCGGCTAATTGTCACTGAAGTAACGGTTCCCGCATGACCCGTCAGTGTGCGAATTTCCTCTCCTGTTCTCAAATCCCAAAGTTTAATCGTTTTGTCAATACTGCTACTCACCAATATTTTCCCATTGGGACTAATCGCCACGGAGGTAACGCTACCTGCATGACCTGTGAGTATTTTCCGAGAACCAATCCAAATCGTACCATCAGCACAACCACTAACCAATCGTTGACCATCTGAACTGATGGCGAGGGAATATACCCAGTCTGATGGTTCGGTTAGGGTGTGTAGTTCAGTACCGTTGTTAATATCCCAAACTTTAATTGTTGTATCCTGACTACCGCTATAAATTCTCTGTCCGTCAGGACTAATTGTCACACAATATACTCGGTCAGAGTGACCTTTTAGAGTGTATCGTTCCTGCCCATTTTTCAGGTTCCACACTTTCAGCGTGCGATCAAAACTCCCACTCACCAAGGTTTGACTATCTGGACTTATGGCTACCCCATGCACCCAGTCAGAATGACCTCTAAAACAGGAGAGTTCCTCTCCATTGCTTAAATCCCAGACGCGCACAATTGTATCACCGCCACCACTAATTAAAGTCTTGCCATCGGGACTCATCGCTAGGGAGTAAACGGTTCCCTTAGGTCCTGCTAACCAAAGACCGAGGATTTGTTCTTCGTACATTAATTTATCCGATCGCGGCAAAAATTTTGTCGATTCTCTGGTAATCTATAAACTCAACAGCAGGGGCGTCTCGTGTCACACTCTCAACCATCGGCGATCGCACTAGGTAGCAACTTGGGGGATTCCCGTGCCATCTTAGAGGCGGCTATAGTCATGTTAGCGAAAACTCCCGGTATCACGGTCACGTCTCAGTCTAGCTGGTATCGAACCGCCCCCGTGGGTCCACCGCAGCCAGATTATCTCAATGGTTGTGTGATTCTAGAGGTACAGCTAACCCCCCACGATTTGTTACAAACCCTTCTCAGCATCGAAAACCAATTCGGGCGAGAACGGCGGGAAAGATGGGGACCGAGAACCCTAGACTTAGATATCTTATTATTCGATAATTTAATAATAGACACTCCTACCCTACAAATCCCCCACCCCCGGATGACGGAACGAGCCTTTGTCCTGGTTCCTTTAGCCGAAATTGCCCCCGACTGGATCGAACCAACATCCGGATGTGCGATCGCAAAACTCGTACAAAGGGTAGACTGTTCTGGAGTTCACCCCGTATAGTTAGACATGCCTCAAGGTCAAGAACCCCCTCAACTACTCAGACAACGCTTTGTTTATCAGGGACGCAAATTTAACTTTGAAGTTAATCACCTGCGTCTTCCCAACCAAGCTAAAGGCGACTGGGAATGCGTTCGTCACCCCGGTGGGGCGCTAGCGGTTCCGGTTACCCCAGAAGGGAAACTGGTTCTCGTGCGTCAATATCGGTTTACCGTACAACGGCGGTTATTAGAGTTTCCGGCGGGTACTGTGGAACCTTTAGAAGATCCTGAAACCACAATCCAACGGGAAATCGAGGAAGAAATTGGATATCGGGCGCACCGTTGGCAATCTTTGGGGAGTTTTCCCTTAGCACCAGGATATTCTGATGAATATATTTACGCATTTCTAGCGCAAGATTTAGAGAAATTGCAGACACCGCCAGGATTGGATATGGATGAAGATTTAGAAACGGTGTTGATGACACCTGAACAATTAGAAAAAGCAATTCATGGGGGGGATGCGGTTGATGCGAAATCGATTTGTAGCTTTTACCTAGCGCGTCCGTTTTTGCAGCAATAAGCTGTCATGCATTTAAATTGGGTATTAGTAGCGAGCAAGATGCAAAGCCTTCGGCATGGCTTCGCTAAACGCACTACAAGGCTTTCGCCGTTATTGATATTAAGGTTTAAATGCCGAACAGCTTAGTGGGTTAATTGTTTTTGAAGATATCCGGGAAACCTTAGGGGCGCACGGACGTGCGCCCTATCCAACCTGTATCTTATGCTAACAGTTAGGTTACACAATAGGGTTGTGTGGCGAACATTGTAGAGACGTTACTTGCAACGTCTTTACAACCTGAACGGAAAAGATATTATCTTAATTTGGTGCTTGATGATTGGGTTCGTAGTAAGGGCTTTAGCCCTATTTGGTTGGGTTTCCTGGCGTCAACCCAACCTACAACTTACTTCTGCCCTCTGCTTTATTCCCATTATAAACTACCTGAAACTAAGAAATTATAGCAGTCGCCGGGGTCATTAGGACATCAAACGTTATAATTAACAGCGAAACCAGAAAGGCAAAACCCGCCCCTACCAATTCAAATTTCATCATTCATGACTGATCTGATTCTCTTCTGGCATCGCCGTGATTTACGAATTTCTGATAATATTGGTCTGGCTGCGGCTTGCCAAAAAACCCAGAAGGTGATAGGAGTTTTTTGTCTTGACCCAGATATCTTAGAACGGGATGATATCGCCCCAGCACGAGTCACGTACATGATTGGCTGCTTACAGGAGTTACAACAACGCTACGCTGAAGCTGGGAGTCAATTGTTAATCCTGCATCAAAACGCCAGTCAAGGAATTCCCGCCCTAGCTGACGCCCTCAACGCCAAAGCGGTAGTCTGGAATCGTGATGTGGAACCTTATGCCCAAACGCGCGATCGCACGGTACAAGATGCCCTAGAAGAAAAAGGAATTGCGGTTGAATCATTCTGGGATCAACTCTTACATGCCCCCGGAGAAATTCGCACCAATTCCGGCAATCCTTACAAAGTTTATACCCCATTCTGGAAAAACTGGAAAGACCAAGCCAAAGCCGCCCCCGCTGAATCCTTAAAAAATGGGGAAGGACTTACCGAAACAGAACAGGATGTGGTTAAGAAAGTTGGCGTAATGGAGTTACCTACCGCTAAAGAATTAGGGTTTACCTGGGACAATTCACTAATGCTAGAACCGGGAGAGAAAGCCGCCCAGGAGAGACTAGAGGAATTTTGCGATCGCGCCATTGACGACTACCAACACCAACGCAATCTCCCCGCCATTGATGGTACATCCCGACTCAGCGCCGCCCTCAAATTTGGGGCGATCGGAATTCGCACAGTTTGGCAAGCGACACAAACAGCGATAGAACGTAGCCGTAGCGATGAAACTCGTGATGGTATTCAAACCTGGCAACAGGAATTAGCTTGGCGAGAATTCTATCAACACGCCCTTTATTTCTTTCCTGAATTAGCCTCCGGACCCTATCGCGATACCTTTGAAAATTTCCCCTGGGACAATAATCAAACCCTGTTTCAAGCCTGGTGTGAAGGCAGAACGGGTTATCCGATTGTTGATGCTGCCATGCGCCAATTAAATCAAACCGGATGGATGCATAACCGTTGTCGAATGATTGTTGCCAGTTTTTTAACGAAAGACCTAATTATTAATTGGCAATGGGGCGAAACATATTTTATGCAAACGTTATATGATGGTGACTTAGCGGCTAATAATGGCGGCTGGCAATGGAGTGCATCCAGTGGGATGGACCCGAAACCCTTGCGAATTTTTAATCCCGCTAGTCAGGCACAAAAATATGACCCGGATGGGGAGTATATTCGCCAATGGTTACCGGAGTTGAGTTCACTGGATACTAAAGACTTGGTGACGGGAAAAATTCCGGCGGATGAACGGTCGAGTTGTGGCTATCCTGAACCTATTGTCGATCACAAAAAGCGACAGAAAGAATTTAAACAGCGCTATCAGCAGCAAAAAGGATAGTTATTCGTCATTTGTCATTCGTCATAAGCTGTTATGCATTTAAATTGGGTATTAGTAGCGAGCAAGATGCAAAGCCTGCGGCATGGCTTCGCTAAACGCACTACAAGGCTTTCACCCTTATTGACATTAAGGTTTAAATGCCGAACAGCTTACTCGCTCCCTTGAGAAGCAAGCTACGTCTTATGTCATTTGTCATGGGTTTGCTTCCTCATCTCCCCCAGCTCCCCCAGCTCCCCCATCTCCCTCATCTCCCCCACACCTTATCAGGGGACATCCCATGGCATAATAGAGGGCATTTGCTCAACACACACACTCATTGGGTACAACGGCATCCGTAGTACCACCTGCTTTATGGCAGTGTATACTTTATCGTTCATTTCTTCGGGAGCGCGAGGCTAACGTGAAGATTTTGGTGGTTGGCAATGGGGGACGCGAACACGCCCTCGCCTGTAAACTGTTGCAATCTCAACGCATTAAACAAGTAATCTGTGTTCCTGGCAATGGGGGTACAGCGACAAATCCACAGTGTCAGAATCTGTCTTTACGAGTGGATGACTTTGCCGGAATTGCTCGGTTTG
Organism: Coleofasciculus sp. B1-GNL1-01; assembly: GCF_040220235.1. Lineage (NCBI taxonomy): Bacteria > Bacillati > Cyanobacteriota > Cyanophyceae > Coleofasciculales > Coleofasciculaceae > Coleofasciculus > Coleofasciculus sp. B1-GNL1-01. The sequence goes on along the minus strand of NZ_JAVJTO010000075.1, from coordinate 46,993 downwards.
CTTTGGTTCATAATATTTCGTTAGTGGTTGTGGGTCCGGAACTGCCGTTGGCATTGGGGATTACCGACTACCTGCGTCGTCAAAATTTGGTGGTTTTTGGTCCCACTCAAGCGGGTGCCCAAATTGAATCGAGTAAAGCTTGGGCAAAAACGTTGATGCAGTCGGCTGGCGTTCCCACTCCGGCGTTTGCTATGTTTGCCGATAAGGATGAAGCGATCGCATACCTGAAAGAGCAAGATGCCCCAATTGTCGTCAAGGCAGATGGTTTGGCAGCCGGAAAAGGGGTTACGGTAGCTCAAACCATTGAAGAAGCAATAGCGGCGGTTGAGTTCTTGTTTAAGAATAAGTTTAATGCCGTGGTCATCGAAGAATGCGTCACGGGTCAAGAAGTTTCTGTCTTGGCACTAACCGATGGCATCACGATTCGTCCCTTATTACCCGCTCAAGACCATAAACGGATTGGTGAAGGTGATACAGGACCAAATACAGGAGGAATGGGCGCGTTTGCTCCCTCTCCCCTGGTGAATCCTAGCTTGATGGCACGGATTGAGCAAGACATTCTCCAACCCACAGTTAAGGCGTTGCAGGAACGAGGAATTGACTATCGGGGGGTTCTCTACGCCGGATTAATGATTACGCCTCAAGGTGATCCCACGGTTCTGGAGTTTAATTGTCGCTTTGGTGACCCAGAAACTCAAGCGATTTTACCGTTGTTGGAAACGCCCCTGCACGAGTTACTCTTGGCGTGTACTGGGCGGAAACTGGCAGAATTGCCCTCAATTAGCTGGCATCCTGGGGCGGCGGCTTGTGTGGTGGCGGCGGCTCAAGGATATCCAGAGGCGTATCAGAAGGGTCATGTTATTAATGGGATTGAACAAGCCCAGGAACGGGGGGCTACGGTATTTTGTGCGGGAACTCAGTTTAAACAGGAACAGATGCTAACCGATGGTGGGCGCGTGTTAGCGGTGTCAGCAACTGGAGAAACCTTAGAGAGTGCGATCGCCGCCACTTATCGGGCGATAGACTGTATTGAGTTTGAGGGAATGTACTATCGTAAAGATATTGGTCATCGCTTCACTCAAACCTAATTTGTCTTATGTCTTATGTCTTATGTCATTCGTCATTTGTCCTTGGTTAGAACTTACGCATTGACAAAACCCAGTCCCGGTTAGGATAGAGAGAGTCGAGTCGTGCTTGCCGTTATGAGAGAAACGAAACCCCTAGACGAAATTATTCAACAACTGGATGCCCTTTCTCTAGACCAGTTATTAGAGGCTCGGACAAAAATCGATGGATTGATTGAATCAAAATACTTGCTTCCCAGTGAAGAGATTGGTGAAGAAATTATCATATTATATTCTCCTCGGGGCAGTTCTGTAAAAACCTATCAAAGAACCATTTAATCAACGTAGCTAATATGTGCTACGCTAATTTTAGCAGACTAAACAAAGCGATGATTACCTCCTATCAATACCGTCTTAAGCCTACATACGAACAGCGATGTCGTTTGACTCGTTGGCTCGATATGTTGCGCTACCAGTACAACTGGCTATTGGCGGAAAGATTCGACTGGTGGGAAATGAACCGTAGTCCAATCAACGCTTGCTTTCTAACTTGCAGTATTGCTCAACCAAAAGAACAGCCAGAATACTACGGGCAAAAACGTTCTTTGGTACAGCTAAAGCAGGAACGTCCTTGGTATAAAGACATCCATGCTCATGTACTTCAGGATGTAGTGAAGCGGGTCGATTTAGCCTTCAAACGATTTATAGGAGGCGATAGCAAGGGAAAGCGTAGTGGCAAGCCTCGATTTAAGGGGAAGAATCGTTATCGAACGATGGCTTTCCCTTCCATTAAGTCTGAGTGCATACAAGGGAATCGAATTGTTCTCCCAAAGATGGGAGCTATTAAGTTCATCCAACACCGACCAACACCGGATGGTTTTGTGGTTAAACGAGCGCTAATTACCAAAAAAGCTGATGGCTGGTATGTCACCTTAACTCTCTCAGACAAGTCTGTGCCTGATACTCCGACAAGAGACATTCAGCCAACAGAAGAGAATAGTATTGGTGTGGATGCAGGGCTGGAATATTTTGCTGCTTGTTCTGACGGGACTTTAGTTGAACCTCCAAAGTTTTATCGCCAAGCTGAAGACAAGCTCGCCCAACTTCAAGTCAAAAGGGAATTAAGAGCAAAAGGGACCAGAGCTAGGCGTAAACTGAATCAGCGTCTAGCTAGACTTCATCAACGTATTGCCAGACAGCGTAGGCAATGGCATTACGAGTTAGCCGGAGAACTACTAAACAAGGCTGATGTGGTTTTTGTCGAAGACCTCAAAATCTCCAATATGAATCGGCGCAATAAGCCCAAACAAGATGAACAAGGCAACTTCCTTCCCAATCGGCAATCTCAAAAGTCAGGCTTGAATAAAAGCTTTGCTGATGCGGGGATAGCGGAATTCCTCAACGATATCTTGTCTGACAAAGCTGAAAAAGCTGGTAAGCAGATTGTCAAGGTAAATCCTGCGGGTACATCTCAACATTGTGCAATTTGCTTAAACCGGGTTTCTAAATCTCTATCTGATCGGTGGCATGAATGCCCTCATTGCGGTGCTTCTATGCCACGAGATCTGTGTTCAGGTATTTTAATCAAAAAAGTGGGGTTGGGCATCGCCTCACTCAAAAACGCGAAGTCTCGGGAACGGGATGGAGAAGCCCGCGCTCTATCCGTAGGATGAGCGTCGGGAGTATGTCACAGAATTAAGATACATTAAGAGAACGTTTCCGTTTAATGCTGATCAACCCATTTTGCTGGCTTTGCTGAAAACCTTCCGAGAAATACTGGGACGATGGTGGTCGGAGTTTACTCTCCAGACCCGACTAATGGCGGCGGCGACCTTAGCCGTCTCCCTGATTATGAGTGGCTTGACCTTTTGGGCAGTCAACACGATTCAACAAGACGCCCGGGTGAACGACACTCGTTTTGGTCGGGATTTGGGTCTACTGTTGGCGGCGAATGTCGCCCCTCAGATTGCTGAAAACAATCTCACCGAAGTCGCTCGCTTTTCTCACCGTTTTTATAGCAGTACCTCTAGCGTGCGCTATATGATCTATGCGGATGAGGATGGCAGAATTTTCTTCGGCATCCCCTTTTCTGAATCGGAAGTCCACAATTCTCTCTCTATTCGACGCCGGATTCAGCTTCCCGAAGACTATGCCAAAAACTCCGACTTGCCCATGGTTCGGCAGCATGTCACCCCAGATGGGGAAGTGACGGATGTTTTTGTCCCCCTCACCCATGAAGGGAACTATCTCGGTGTTTTAGCCATTGGCATTAACCCCAATCCCACCGTTGTCGCCTCCTCGAATTTGACCCGGGATGTCACCATTGCTGTGTTTATCTCAATTTGGGTAATGGTGATTCTGGGCGCTGTATTTAATGCCTTGACAATTACCCAACCGATTAAAGAACTGCTCACGGGGGTTAAAAATATTGCCGCTGGGAACTTCAAGCAGCGCATTGACTTACCCCTAGGCGGAGAACTGGGAGAACTGATTTCCAGTTTCAACGATATGGCAGAACGCTTAGAGCGTTATGAGGAACAAAATATTGAGGAATTGACCGCAGAAAAAGCCAAACTGGAAACCTTGGTGTCTACGATCGCGGATGGTGCTGTATTAATCGATACCACATTGAACGTGATTTTGGTCAACCCGACGGCGCGGCGTATTTTTGGCTGGGATGGACATACCCTGGTTGGTGAAAACGTACTGCATCATCTCCCCTCAGTGGTTACCTCTGAACTAACCCGCCCCCTGTATCAAATTGCTAGCGGCGAAACGGCGGCGGAACGGGAAGGGGAGGAGTTCCGTATTACGCTGAGTGAACCCACACCCCGTACTGTGCGAATTCTATTGACGCGGGTGTTTGACCAATACCGCGAGAGTATCAAAGGCATTGCCATGACGGTGCAGGATATTACCCGTGAGGTGGAACTGAATGAGGCAAAGAGCCAATTTATCAGTAATGTGTCTCACGAACTGAGAACGCCGTTATTTAACATCAAATCATTCATCGAAACCCTACACGAATACGGCGAAGATTTAACTGAAGTCGAACGGCAAGAATTTCTAGAAACGGCGAATCGGGAAACGGATCGTTTAACTCGTTTGGTTAACGATGTTTTGGATTTGTCGAGACTGGAAACATCCTGTCGTATTTATCATTTTGAACCCGTAGATATTGCTGGACCCGTGGAGCAAACTCTCCGCACCTACCAGCTTAATGCCAAGGATAAAGGGATTGAACTGGTACAGGAAATAGCGCCTCACTTGCCTCCCGTGTTAGGGCATTATGACTTATTGCTGCAAGTCTTTGATAACTTAGTAGGTAACGCCCTGAAATTCACAGAATCCGGTGGACGAGTTGTGATTCGTGCCTATCCCCTAGAACCCAATCCCCATCATCCGGATGAAATTCCCCAGGTTCGAGTGGAAATCTCCGATACAGGAATTGGGATTGATTGGGAGGATCAAAACAACATTTTTGATCGATTTTTCCGCGTCGAGAATCGAGTTCATACCCTGGAAGGGACGGGTTTAGGGCTTTCCATTGTCCGCAATATTGTTGAGAAACATCACAGTCGGGTCTATTTAGTTAGTGAAGTGGGGATTGGTACAACCTTCTGGTTTAATTTGGATGTGTGTACCGAAAAAGATCAATCAATTGAGCAGTCTTCAGAAGACCACTTACTGACAACAGAAGACCACTTACTCTCAACCGAGACGGACGAGACAGCCGCGTCTTTGACGTAACGTTTCACCGATTATATGACAATTCGGATGGCACAAGAATCGGATAGCCCGGAACTAGGACAATTGTATCAAGAAGCGGTACTCGCGAGCGTTTTACTTGGATCACAAGCATTAAAGAACCTCAAAAAATCTAATTCCATTTTTGTTGAACGGCGATTAAATTAAATGCGTGACAGCTTATCAGGAGTTAGAGAGTAAGGTAAACCCAATACTAACCCCAACCAATCCCAGTAACCCAACTACGGCTGGGTGACGCTGACACCACAATTTTGCCGCTTGTAAGGGGCTACGACGCGGCATATAAATCGGTTCAGGTTCGAGCGGAGACTGGTCTTTATCCGTGTAAAGGGTACATTCCTTAGCATAAGGACGTTGAGGAAACGTACAAGTATCATCAGCATGATAGAGACAGGTTTGACACAAATACTCCTCTTCCACGGCTCGGTGTAACGTAATACCCGGATGACCGTAGGCTTTGAGAATCATGCCGCAATGAGGACAAGTAATTTCTTGATTACTGATAGATTGATGGCAACGGGGACAATTGGACATCAGGTCTAAACGTTAGCTGGGTGTTTGGGGAAATTTTCTCACTTGATATTCACTCGTCTGAATCATCTGAGAATCGTTGCCAAACTCTTGCTCGAACTGCTGTTGGGTTTTATCCAACTGCTCTTGGGGAATGGCTTTCCACTGTTCGCGGCTTGTCCAACGAATGATCAGGATGACTTCGGTGGGTGTTTCTGGCTCAATCCAGACTTCTTTGCTGATAAATCCGGGACAGCGAGCCAGCATTGGTGTCCAGATTTCGGCATCTTTCTGAATAAAGGTTTCTCGACGTTCGGGCGAGACTCTCATTTTAAGATACTCAATTACCATATAAAACGCTTGATCGGTTACTGGGCAAACGGTTGAATCATACCAAGTTCAAGTCACAGATAGACGTTTCTCTGCCCCTGCCTCTCTAGAAGGGCGGGTAAATACGGCAGCAGTTGTGGGCAAGATAGCACAAAATGGAACTGGGGGTTGGAATCAACCTCCCTTCCCCTATCCTGGGGTTAGCACCGAGTTACAGGAACAGCGTATGGATAATAGAGATTGGCTGAAGCAGTTATTGATGGTTGGTGTAGGCACAACGTCAATGGTTGCAGACAAACTACGAGAAGTTAGCGATGAATGGGTCAAAGATGGAAAAATTAATCCAGAGCAAGCCCAAGGATTCGTTGATGATATGGTGCAGCAGATCAAATCGGAACAAGGTAACTTTGAAGTCAACATGGAACGACAGCTACGGCATCTGTTGCAGGAGTTAGGTGTGCCTCGGCAAACAGAAGTGGATGAATTGCGGGGGCGCATTGATAGGTTGGAACGTCAAGTGCGGGATCTAGAAAATAAGCTGTGGCGTTAATCAAACATTAATCAAACATTGTAATAGGAGGATAGATTTTGAGAGATATTCTAATCAGCTTAGGTGTTATTGTTGCCTGTGGATTGTTGTTGGTCGTGACTCAACTCAGCCGTGGGAGTGCAACCGCCGACGAACTCAACCCAACCCAACCTCAACCCCTAACCCAAGTTACCCAGGCTAAACCAATCCCTGAAAATCAATCAATTGCTATGAGTACGGATTCAACTGAGGAACAGAACACCGAGCAGGAGGTTGTTACCACACCATCGGGTTTGAAATATATCGAACTCAAAGAAGGTGAAGGCGCACAACCCCAAAAAGGTCAAACCGTTGTGGTTCACTATACCGGAACCCTGGAGGATGGCACCAAGTTTGATAGTTCCCGCGATCGCAACCGTCCCTTTTCCTTTAAACTCGGTGTAGGACGGGTGATCAAAGGCTGGGATGAAGGCGTTGCCACGATGAAAGTGGGCGGACGGCGACGGCTGATCATTCCCCCGGAATTAGGATATGGTTCCCGTGGTGCAGGTGGCGTGATTCCACCCAACGCCACTCTAATTTTTGATGTGGAATTACTAAAAATTAGTTAAAAACTTGTCCAGCCTTTCCTAATCAGCTAGCTCTCTTCTAACTTGAGCGTTGGTCCTTGGGTTTCCACCCAAGGCGGCTGGCGAGACTCCCAAATGACGAATGACAAATGACGAATGACTAAATAATCACTGATTGGGATTGGCAAGATTGCGGAAGCGAGTATACTGAGGGTCGAAAATCAACTTCACGACCCCAATTGGACCGTTGCGATGTTTAGTAATAATCACTTCCGTGATCCCTTGATCAGGCGTATCCGGATGGTAATACTCATCCCGGTACAACATAATCACTAAGTCCGCATCTTGCTCAATCGAACCCGACTCTCGCAAATCGGACATCATCGGTCGCTTATTCGTCCGCGCCTCTACCCCTCGACTAAGCTGAGATAAGGCAATCACAGGAGTATTCAGTTCGCGGGCTAACCCTTTGAGAGAACGGGTAATTCGAGACAGTTCTTGGACTCGATTTTCACTACCACTCCCTTCCATTAACTGTAAGTAATCGATCAAAACCAATCCCAGCGTTCCCCCTTGTTCCGCCTGGAGACGCCGCAGATTTGATCGCATCTGCATAACGGTAGGATTAGGCGTATCCTCGATATAAATGGGTAATTCTGATAACGTTCCCAGAGCATGGGAGAGGGGTTCCCATTGATTTTGAGTAATTCGCCCCGTTCGCAAATAGTTGCTTTCAATGCCCGCCTCGCTGGATAAAAGCCGCTGGACTAATTGCGCCTTGGACATTTCTAAACTAAAAATTGCGACAGGAAATCGGTTAGCAATATTGCGAGCCATAGCCAACGCAAAGCTAGTTTTACCCATTGAGGGTCTTCCCGCCACAATAATTAAATCAGAACGCCCAAACCCACCCGTTATCGCATCCAAGTCATAGAAATTAGAGGGTATACCGGGTAAGGCAAGTCCTTCATGAAGCGTTTCGATTTCCTGAAAGGCTTGAATTAATGTCTCAGAGATTGGCACTAACCCTTGTTGTGGACGCACCTGGGTCAAATTGAAAATTTTCTGTTCCGCTTGCTCAAGCACAAAGTCCAATGCCATCGGTGTCTCGTAACCCAATTGAACAATCTCATTTCCCGATTGGATGAGTTGACGGCGCAGGTACTTATCCATCACCAACGCTGCGTAGCGGTCAATATTCACGGCTGACACCGTGCGTTCAATTAACTGCGCTATCTTGCTCTGACCCCCCACCTTGTCTAATAATTTATGGTCATACAACCAAGAGGTAACGCTCATGAAATCCGTTGGCTTACCTTCATGGTGCAGAATGAAGGCAGATCTATAGATTTCTTGGTGAGCGCTAACGTAGAAGGCTTCTGGAGATAATAAATCTACCACTCGACTCATTGCTTCAGGATCAAGCATGATCCCACCCAAAATAGACTCCTCCGCCTCGATGTTTTGAGGCGGTACAGAGCTAGGGATGATTGAAAGGTCAAAGTTTGAAGCCATCGCCAGAGATAGCGAGTACAACAAGGCAGAGGGTAGGGGAGCAGGGGAGCGGAGGAGCAGAGGGCGGTAAGGTTAATACTACTCGCAGGAAACTCTAATTTAATTTCCTCTGTCTTTGTTCCCCTAGACGGGCGGGTTTAGTCAAGACATTGCCAAAACGTTATCGGTAAAACCTGCCCCTACATCCGGAGTAGAGACGTAGCATGCTACGTCTCTACACTAGAATGCTACATCGGAGCAACGTGAATTTCTATAACCGCCGTAACTTCTGGATGCAGTTTGACTTGTGCCTTGTAGAAACCGAGCTTGCTGATATCGGGAAGCGTGATTCCCCGACGATCTACCTCTTGGTTTGTGGTTTCTTGAATGGCTTCTGCTACATCAGCTGCTGTAACCGTACCAAAGATTGCCTCTTGTTCACCCACTTGCTTACGGATGGTAAAGCGACCTATGGTTTCTAATGCTGTCTTACGGGCTTCAGCTTGCTGCTTTTCTTCGAGTAAACGTTGTCGCTCTTGTTCTTTGCGCCGCTCAACTTGCTTGAGAATACCAGCAGTGGCTAATGTTCCAATCCCATGGGGAATTAAATAATTACGAGCATAGCCAGGAGCGACATCTACCAGTTCGCCGGATTTGCCTAGTTTCCTAACGTCTTGATTTAAAACTAACTGTACACGTTTTGCCATTGTCTTTTTTGGGTACGGGCTATTTAACTTAGATACTGATGCTCACTCAGAATTTCAATCATACGAAAATTTGCTATCCGAGTGCAACTCCTGGTGTAGAGACGTAGCATGCTACGTCTCTACTGGGTTAAAACTGATCCTTCATTCCCCGCAATCGGGCAAAGGTTTGCACGGGTTCTGTACTCTTAACTGCTTCTTGGAGTGTCGGTTGTTCCCAGCGCAAAAAAGGATTCGTCAGTTTTTCGACGCCCAGTAAGGAGGGGACTGTTGCCTCTTTTCGACGACGAGCTGCTTCAACGTCAGTATAACGGCTTTGCAGGTCTGGGTTGTTGGGATCAACGGTTTGGGCAAATTTAAGATTCTTTAGGGTGTATTCATGGGCGCACCAGACATGGGTGTTGTCCGGTAACCTTCGCAGCTTACTCAAGGAATCAACCATTTGCTTGGGTGTCCCTTCAAAAAGCCTGCCACATCCTCCGGCAAATATGGTGTCACCACAGAATAATTCACCCACATCATCGCTGGTGACAGGGGGAAAATAGTAGGCAATATGTCCGCTCGTATGACCGGGAACAAAAAAGACTTCAGCCGTGCGATCGCTAAACTGAACCTTGTCTCCCTCTTGTAAAAATACCTGTTGTCCCGGAATTCTGCCCCGATCTTGGGTTCCCCCATAGACACAGACATCAGGGTATCGCTGAATTAATTCTTGATTTCCACCCACATGATCCCAATGATGATGAGTGTTAAAAATTGTTACTAACTCGGCATCTAGTTTTTCCAGATGCTGTAATACAGGTTGAGCCTCGGCTGGATCAACCACAGCAGCAATATTCTGTTTGGGTTCATGCAGCAAAAAGATATAGTTATCTGAAAGGGCTGGTAGTCGATGGACTTGCATATTGAATCGTTCTTCCTCAGAAAAGTCTGCTATCAATCATTTTCCCTATTCGACAGATAAACCACCTCAATGGCAAATCGTGTCAATAGGCATTAGATTAGAATGGAAATACTCAAGAGCCTTTAACCTTCATCCTATCTCTACTGCCACTCACTCAGCTTGAGATGACGAACCTCGGTTAACTAGGCTATCGTAGTCGAAAATCTAGGTCACCGCTAAAAAAGACTAACCGCCCATGGCAGGAACTGTTCAACGCCCCTCTAGTCCCGCGATCGCCCCAATTGTTGATCGGATTCTCGATACAGGTCAATTGAGCCGTTGGGAGTATCTTCAGTTGGTGACTACGATGCTTTCTGACTATAAAGTTACAGACGAGGAACGTAGTTATATTAATCGGGTTTTGGATGAACGGCAGGTTGGTCGTGTGCGGTTTTTGGAATAGCCATGCTCAAGATTTACTAATGCGTCACCTGTGTCATATCTTTAAATTAGTTATTTCAAACGAGTGGTCAACAAAGTTTCTATATTAGCTCCGGATTTATCAGGTGGAGGAGGGACTAGAGCCTATCTCCTCGGGCAGGTATTACAGCAGCTTAACTACGACGTTAAAGTTGGCGGTTTTGTGTTCGGTCAACGTCTATATCCTGTACCACCTGCGACGCTTCCTGTTCATTGGGTAAGGGGTTATAATTATCCTCAAATTTTGCATTCAGCCAGAAATTTGCTCAAAGAAATTGAAGGAGATATCATCTATGCCGTAAAACCCCGACCAACAAGTTTTGGTCTAGCCTTATTTAAACGCCTACAAACCCATCAGCCCATCATTTTAGACATTGATGATTGGGAGTTAAGTTGGTTTGGTGCAGGTCAGCGGAAATATCATCCCACAATCAAACAATTGGCGAGAGACTTACTCAAACCTAATGGTGTTCTGCGGTTTCCCGATCATTGGCTCTATTTGCAGTGGATGGAGAAGCTGATTAATCGAGCCAATGCTGTAACGGTTGATACGCAATTTCTCAAACATCGTTTTGGAGGTATCTATCTTCCGAATGGAAAAGACACGAAACTATTTGATCCTCAGCGATTTGATCCGGAAGTCAGTCGAGCCAAATATGGTTTGTCCGGTTATCGAGTACTAATGTTTCCCGGTACAGCACGTCCTCATAAGGGTATTGAGGATGTTTTATTGGCACTAGAGCAATTAAATCAATCCGATTTACGGCTGGTTTTAGTTGGAGGTCGAGATATTGGAGACGGCTATATCGAGCATCTCATGGAAAACGGCAAACGTTGGATCATTAAACTGCCATCAACCCCTGTGGATCAAATGCCCGAAATTGTAGCCGCTGCTCATCTGGTTGTTGTGCCTCAACGAGATACAATTACAGCTCATGCCCAATTCCCAATTAAGCTGACAGATGGTATGGCAATGGCTAAGCCAGTTTTATCTACCCGCGTTGGCGATATTCCAGAAATTTTAGGAGACACAGGTTATTTAGTCGATGCTAGTTCTCCTGAGCAAATAGCTGATAAAATTCAGTGGATATTTCAGAACTTTAGCGATGCTAGTGAGCGAGGTAAAAAAGCTCGGGAAAGATGTATTAAATACTACAGTACAGAAAAAATGTCAAAAATACTTGCTGGAGTTATTAATCATTTATAGACCAATAGTGTAAATTTTAAATTAACTTAATTTGGCTTATGCAAAATTGCCATATTAACCAGTTACAATCCAGTTAAAACACAATGAAATCCAATCGCTAGAATTCCAAAAATTACGCTCTATGGCTTCCAATTTATTATCAAAAGTTATTAGACGATATCCAGCTCGAGTAGCGACAACGGTTCTCTTAGGATTATCGGGTGGATTATTTAACGGTGTAGGGACAGCGCTCATTGCTCCTATCGTTTTAAATCTTTTAGGGATAGATTTAGACTTAAAGAGTGGTCCGCCAATTCTTCAGGCGATCATGGCTCCCTTTAACAACCTGCCAGAAAATTATCGGCTGGTAGCAATGGCGGGAGCTATTGTCGGACTCATTATTTTAAAAAATCTTTCTAATTATGCCAGTACATTAGCCTCTAGTTCGTTAAGACGCCGAATTACCTGTGATTTACGGGAAGCTGGCGTGAAATTATTGCTTGATGTAGATATCGATTTTTACTCTCGCATGAAAGTCGGTGATCTTGTGAATCGCCTAGGTACAGAAATTGGTCGAGCCGCTGGGGAAGTCAGTACCCTACTAAATATGATGGTGACGGTAACGAATGCCCTAGTGTTTATCGCCTTGCTACTGGCTCTTTCCTGGCAATTGACATTAGCTTCAACCGTTTTAGTGGCGATTGTTGCCTTAGTCAACCAATACTCGATTAGCCGTGCCAAGGTATTTGGTAAGCAGCTATCAAATATGTCAAAAGCGTATTCGATTGCTGTGCTAGAAACGTTGAGCGGAATTCGGCTCGTTAAAGCTACCGGTAATGATGAGAGAGAGTATCAACGAATCCGAAAGTTAATCCGCGATCGCGAAAAGGCGGATTTTAGATCTCAAGCAAATAATGCAGCCATTGGACCCGTCGGTGAAGTGACTAGCATTGTCGGATTGCTGGGAATTGTGTTTATGGGACGAATATTTTTTGCCAGTCAGATCGAGGCTCTATCAGCGGTATTGCTGAGTTTTCTTGTCTTACTACAACGGCTGTTACCGTTAATTTCCCAGTTAAATAAAGCCAGGGGTTCCTTAGCCAATAGTTCAGCCAGTGTGGAAGTGGCACATGACTTCTTGCGCCTAGATAATAAGCCCTTTATGAAACCGGGTTCTCAGCCTTACCATCCCTTAAAAAAAGGAATTCATTTTCATCAGCTATCCTTTGCCTATCCGACTCAACCGAACAAGGTAGTGTTAAAAGAGGTTAATTTAGACTTACCTCGTGGGACAACGTTAGCGTTAGTGGGAGCATCAGGTGCGGGCAAATCAACGTTAGCCGATTTATTACCACGATTTTATGATCCCACAGCGGGACGGATTACCCTAGATGGAATCGATTTGCGGGAGTTTGATATTAAAAGTCTCCGCAATAATATGGGAATTGTTAGCCAAGATACCTTTTTGTTCAATACCTCAGTTCACGATAATATTGCCTATGCTCGACCAGATGCTTCCGAAAAAGATGTAATCGAAGCCGCACGACGGGCGAATGCCTTAGAATTTATTGAACAACTCCCTGGAGGGTTGGATACGATGATTGGCGATCGCGGGGTGTTATTATCAGGAGGACAGCGTCAGCGCCTTGCCATTGCTCGCGCTATTTTACAAAATCCGGATATCTTGATTCTGGACGAAGCTACGAGTGCATTAGATACGGTTTCGGAGCGTTTGGTGCAAGAAGCGCTGGAGGAATTGAGTCGCGATCGCACAACTCTGGTTATTGCTCACCGCCTTTCCACTGTGCAAAACGCCGATCAAATTGCGGTTTTAGAGAAAGGGTGTGTGATGGAAGTCGGGAAACATGAGGAACTATTACGCAAAGGAGGATATTATGCACGGTTGTATCAGATGCAATTTGCTGAACATCCTCAAAGTACGCCCACCACAAATCCTGCTTTAATGAAAGCATCTCACGAAGTCCGAACCATGCTCAATTCCATGCTCGGTTCCATCCGGTTGTTAGCGGATGACTTGGTGGATACCCCAGAAGAGGAAAATGAATTACTAGAAGAATCTTATAGTTCAGCTATCAATATTCTTAATACCATTGAATTATTTGAGAATAATGCTAAGGTTGCCAAAAAATAGGTCGCCTTTTATCGCTGTTAAGCCACCCCTCGACTTGACACATCCTTGGTTAATCACAGATGATGATTAATTGCGTGTATATTCCTGCTCGGATCAGGTCAAGATATACCAAAAGCGGCTCAAAACCTGAGAGCGACAGCGATTTATCGCTCCTCTCTAGGAGTCAGATTACGGCAAAAGCTGTCATGGTGAGTACAACGGCAAGCTAAACATGACTTGCGCTGGTGTACTTTGAACCCTAACAGCTTAATACCTCACTCCCAACTCGCCAATGAGCTAGCTACCTGTACGGCTACATTTAAGGACAATTCCATGAGTTACGCAATTATTGAGACAGGCGGAAAACAACTACGAGTTGAACCCGGTCGTTTTTACGACATTGAACTCCTGCCCGTTGAACCCGAAGAAAAAGTCACCATTGAACGGGTGTTGCTGGTTGAAAATAATGGTGATGTCACCATTGGTCAGCCTTGGGTTGATGGAGCAACGGTTGAAGGCACGGTAATGCGACATTTTCGCGATCGCAAAATCCTGGTCTACAAGATGAAGCCGAAGAAGAAAACCCGCAAAAAGCGGGGACATCGCCAGGAAGTTACCCGTCTGATGGTTGATGCTATTAGTATGAATGGTTCAGTGTTAGCGGGTACTAGCGCTGAATCCACAGAAACATCGACTCCGGCGACGCCTGTGGAGGTAATGCCAACTGAGGCTGAGGAGTCAGCCCCTGAAGCAACATCGGAAACTGCTTCAGAATAAGAATAGGAATCCACTCACACCATTAAAAACAAGAGGAGACTATGGCTCACAAGAAAGGTACAGGTAGTACTCGTAACGGTCGTGACTCTAATGCCAAGCGGCTAGGAGTTAAACGCTTTGGCGGTCAAGTTGTCAAAGCCGGTAACATTTTAGTGCGTCAGCGGGGTACCAAATTTCACCCCGGCACTAATGTTGGTCGTGGCAAAGATGATACTCTATTTGCCCTGATTGATGGCACGGTGACGTTTGAGAGAAAGGGCAAATCTGGCAAGAAAGTCAGCATTTATCCAGTTGCGGCTGAAGCTGAACTGGCAACAGCTCAGGTTTAGGTTTGTAGGTTGGGTCTCTTCCCTAGACCCAACCTACCCCCTGAAGCTAGCTCAGTTGTAACCCAGTTCATGTTAAGATCCATTTCAATTCTGAAAATTCGCTTAGAAAGGAAGACTTAACTATGGAAGCAGCCATGCTGTTGGCAAAATTGCCTGAAGCCTACTCTATCTTTGACCCTATCGTAGACGTTCTCCCAGTCATCCCCGTCTTTTTCTTGCTGCTAGCCTTTGTTTGGCAAGCGGCTGTGGGTTTCCGGTAAATATCATTAAAATCAATTATGGCAAGGACACCCAGTTAGGGGAAATGGCACTGACTTTAGAGTTTGTAGTAAGCGAGGCGAAGGCTTCTGGCATGCTTCGTGCCTACTACGAACCCAGCTTAAGTCAGCAGCATTCCAGTTAGGGGTGTCCTGATTCATAGTCCACAGCTTTATATATTTAGCTGCGTCCGCCAATCGTTTTCTGAAACGCCGATCGCTCACTAAGGCGTTTAATATAGTCTGAGATAGCTGGGTACTCACTCAGGTCAAGCTGTAACATGATCGGGATATAACTCAAATACGATCCCACAGCCACATCAGCGACACTAAACTGATCTCCCAACAAGAACGGTTGATTCTGTAAACGTTGCTCAAGCGGGGGAAACAATTTCGGCATTTCCCGCTCTCGACTCGCCTCCACAAAAATTCCCGGACCAAGCGTCGCATTGGCAAACAAAATCCATTGAGCGATGGTTGCTTGCTCCTCCAATCCGTTCAGGTTGCCATA
The DNA here is from genome assembly GCF_040220235.1 of Coleofasciculus sp. B1-GNL1-01. Lineage (NCBI taxonomy): Bacteria > Bacillati > Cyanobacteriota > Cyanophyceae > Coleofasciculales > Coleofasciculaceae > Coleofasciculus > Coleofasciculus sp. B1-GNL1-01. The sequence continues at coordinate 31,471 of NZ_JAVJTO010000075.1, read as the reverse complement.
TTTTTGAGCCAGGTAGAGCAAAATCGCTCCCGACTCCCACAGTTGGAAATCCTCATCCATAATAGCTGGGACTTTACCCATGGGATTAATCGCCAAATAATCCGGCTGGTGATGTTCTCCAGCTTGCATGTCCAACAGTATATAGTCGTAGGGAACGCCCAGTTCTTCTAAATACCACTGGACAATTGACGCCCGACTGCGGGAGCCACCATAAAGTTTCAGCATCGTCGTTTGGGTTATAGAACTTTGTGAGTGTATTCGTGCTGTTTAACGTCGTCTTCCTTACGCACAACTCGTATCTGATTCAGCACCCGCTTGCGTTCGATGGAGTAATTGAAATCATTGCGCGTTGTACCAGGGGGAATGTGGGCTTGTGCCTCCGGACGAGTTTTGTAGGTGCGAGCTGCTGCGATCGCGCGGGCGATAAAATCGTCGCAAAAATGAGCCTCTGCGGGAAATTCCGGCGGTTTTTCTGGGGTGTCACCACTGATCACCTCGCCCAGTGTGGTGCCATGCGCCATGGAATAGGAGGTCGGAATCCCTTTGAGAACTGCCTCCAGAGCCGCCGAGGGAATCGGTTCCAGGATTTTCACCTCCTCAACTTCACCCTCTTGTTTCAAGAAGCAGGTGGCTAACCCTACCACTAAATAGTTATCCGCACTAACGTCAGGAGCATTCTGTAATGCTGTTGTGGTTGCCATATTTTCAGTGTCCTTAACTATTCCCAACCCAAACCAATCAGTTACTTGGGTTGCATTTTACCACCTTCTAGACGGGACATTCTGTATCTGGGGGTCAGACTGGGCAATCACTTGCTGGGGAATGTAAAGAAACGTTGCAGATTTCTGGCATGTTACCGTTAGCCCTGTAAGGATGGGGGACGGAGCATCGCCAGATGGCAATCAAGGTTTGAGTGCTGATTGCGATTGTGCCAATTTTTGTAGGTTCACACAGCTAGCGGGGTGAACAACACCCAGGATAGAGGGAATGACTCAGCTTCATTCATTAAGATTTCAGGAAAGCAGCTAAGCTGTGCTGTAGATTTCTCATAGAACATCAATACGTTGGGTTGGCTGGTGATTATTAAGAGGAGTAAAGACGCCTCAGGAAGTGACACACCGACACCAACTCGCGGGGTGCAGCCAGACTTAAGGTTGATTGTAGATAGACCGCAGGTGTTGTTGGAGGACGATTATGAACGCTCATGTATTTATCAAAGGCGATGAAGAGAATAGACAATGGATTCCCATGTCCCGTCGGAAACCCCAGCCTTTACCCACGATTACACTAACCCATCGAACCCCTGACCACCTTTCGATTAAAAATTTACGCACCTCAGCTCAACGCAAAGCCAAACAGGGAGAGTACAGGAGTGCGATCGCGCTTTTGAGTCAGGCAATTAAACATCATCCTACCCACGCCATTGACTATAACAACCGAGGATTGATTTATTTCCAAATGGGTCAGCGTCAAAAAGCTTTAGATGATTATAACCGAGCCTTACAGCTCAATCCCGAATTGGACAGTGCTTACAATAATCGTGGCAATTACTATGCGGCTACGGGACAATTAGCCAAAGCACTCGCCGATTACGAAAAAGCATTGGATCTCAATCCGCGTAATGTTCGCACTTGGATTAACCAAGCCATCACGTTTCGGGAACTAGGGCTTTATGACCTCGCCATCGAAAACCTGGACTTGGCTTTAATCCTGGGATGCCTACAAAACCACATCTATGCCGAACGAGGTCGTACCTATCATCTGCGGGGAGACTGGAACTGCGCGATCGCTGACTATCAACGCGCCCTCTCTCAACTCCCTGTGTCAGGAAACTCGGGTCGCCTGCGCCAGAAAGTTGAAACCTGGATGGGTGAGTTACTTGATCCCTTAAGCGCATGAATTTAAACCTCAACTGGGGGTTGAAACTGTTCCCTATTCCCTCTCCCCACCCCAAAATTTATTCAGCAGCCCCTATTTAGTTATCGGGCATAAGACGCCGATCTTCCCAGACGACTTGACGCTGATTTGGATCAACCCGATAACTTTGATCTTGCATAACTCGTCTAGCTTGTGCCGGATCAAACGCTTCGCCGAAGTCATTGCGGAGTTTCTGAACCCGGCTTTGGGTGCGTTTCACTTCTGATCGTACTTCTTGCAACTTCGCCTTTTGGGACAGATGATAGGGCAACAGTTGTGCCAATCCCGCGATCGCGGCAGTACAAAGAATCAGATTTACCACTAATTTAACCGTAATTTCACCCGCCACGACGGAGTAGGAATGCCGCCGAGGACGACGCTCTTGGCGAGGAACCCTGCGGCGGGTTGGTAAAGGTTGCCGAGTGGGTCGAGAGGTTGGGATTGCATTCATCTCAATAAAAACTCGCTGGAGACTCCCGTTATCGTCTTTGATTTAGCGGCAGAGGAAAGCTCGGCAAAAAGTATCGCTTTCCTTGTAAAAAAGTTGGTAAGACCCCTACCGCCTTATTGACTAACGACGTTTGACGCGCCAGCGTTCGCCTCTCGTCTGGATCGTTACAGACTCGTGCTTTTAAACTGTACGCCTAGGGGCTGATGGAACGTATGTCCGTTGCCAAAATGATAACAATCGCTAACATTTTCGTCCGGCTTCATCATGGCAGTGTCGGCACTCACCAGTCCAAAGACTGACACGACCGAGCTGGTCGTCTAAAGTTCAGATCATAGACGAAGAGTTTTCCGCAGGCAATACTCTGCTGAGGATAGTCAGATACCTTACAGCATTTTGCTGCCATTATCCGGAATTATGAGATGAGGGGTGCAACTCAAACCGTATCCACAAGACAAGGGTTGACATCACACCCCTCATCCTCGCCAGTTCCCAGCCCGATTGAGAATGAGAACTACTTATAGAGTTCCGTAGCTAGACGGAAGGCTAAGATACCGGGAATGAGCGCTACGACGAGAGCGACGAAAATTTGGGTATCTGAAAGGGACATGGTTTACAAGCTCCTAATTAAACATCAATATGACCTTTAGTCTACTGGCTATTGCTCCGTTTTCGGCAGAAATTTCGGGCAACACGTTAAGATTAGTTAACAGAAGGACTCATAGTTGCCGAGCAAGTGCAGCTTACATCCTCGTCAATACTCGAAATCATTATTTATTTCATTAATGCTGGATCAAGTTTTTAAGTTACCGTTCAATCTAGGAATAGAAGCCCCCTTAGTCCTGCTGATTTTGGTTGCCCTCGAAGCCGTGCTGTCAGCCGATAACGCGATCGCGCTGGCAACAATTGCTCAAGGGTTAGAAGACAAGCAACTTCAGCGACAGGCGCTGAACTTTGGCTTGGTGGTGGCTTACATTCTGCGGATTAGTCTGATTCTGACGGCAACGTGGGTGGTCAAGTTTTGGCAATTTGAACTCCTCGGTGCTGCTTATTTGCTTTGGTTAGTCTTCGAGCATTTCACCTCAGAGGAAGATGAACAACATCACCATCATGGACCCCGATTTACATCGCTGTTACAAGTGATTCCTCTGATCGCCATTACTGATCTAGCATTTTCCTTAGATAGTGTCACCACCGCGATCGCAATTTCTGACCAAATCTGGCTGGTTCTGGCAGGTGGCACTATCGGTGTGATTACTCTACGATTTATGGCAGGATTATTCATCCGCTGGCTACAGGAGTATGTCAACCTGGAGGATGCGGGTTACATTACAGTTGGTCTAGTTGGATTGCGACTTTTGGTTCGGGCGATTAATCCCGAATTCGTGCCGCCCGAATGGTTAATGATTACCATTATTGGCTTGATCTTCCTGTGGGGATTTGCCCAACGCACGAATGAAGCAGGCAACTCACTACCAGAAGCTAATGAACAGCTTGAGTAAGTAGGGGGGGAATTTCAAGTTAACGGTGAGGATCGTCTTTTGTCATTTGTCATTCGTCATTCGTCATTCGTCATTTGTCATTTGTAAATTTTCTTCCCCAGCTCCCCCAGCTTCCCCAGCTCCCCCATCTCCCCCATCTCCCCTCAGGAAGGCATTACCCCGGCGATAATCGCGGCTAAAATTGCCACACCAAAGGCGACGCGATACCAGACAAAGATCCAAGTGTTCTGAGTTTGTAGGTAACGAATCAGCCACGCGATCGCAGCATAAGAAAATACGGCTGATGATATCACGCCCACGGTGAGAGGCATGAATCCCCCCTCCCCGACTCCAGATTCTAATAAATCCTTTAACTCGACTAACCCGGCTAGGGTAATCGCGGGGATACCCAGCAAAAAGGAAAAGCGGGCGGCTGTTCCTCTTTCCAATCTCATAAACAAGCCCGCTGTAATCGTTGAACCCGATCGCGATACGCCAGGAACGAGTGCCAAGGCTTGAGCAAATCCCATCAAGATGCCATCCTGCATCCCCAACTTATCGAAATTGCGCTCTCTCGTACCGATCTTTTCGGCAACGCCCAACAGCAGCCCCATAAAAATCGAAGCACAAGCGATCGCAACGGTACTCCGTAGGGGCGAATTATCAAAATCGGGAATAAATATCTTAATTAACAAGCCACAGAAGACAATCGGTAACGTCCCCAAGCCGATACCCACCGCCATGCGAAAATCGTTGGCTTGGTAATCCTTCCTCTGAATCGCTTGAATTGTACCTGTGGAAATTTGCCATAAGTCTGACCAAAAATACCACAGCACGGCGGCAATACTTCCCAGTTGAATGATTGCTGTAAAAGCTACCCCCGGATCACCCCAGCCTAATACCACCGGCACTATTTTTAAATGCGCTGTACTGCTAATCGGGATAAACTCCGTTAACCCCTGCACCATTCCCAGGATCAATGCCTGAACTATGTTCATCTGGGAGGTGGATTGGGTTGTGGGTACGGCGACGTCTGTGGATAAGCTGGTGGCAAAACTCTTCAACGGTATGGTGAGTAAGGCACTCAGAAGGCTAATCCTGAAAAATTTGAACCACCGCCACTGCAATTTGATCATGTAAGTAGTCGGATAAGTAGTCGGACATAATTCAAGTTGAGCATGAGGACAAGAGAACAGGGAACAGTCAGGAGCTGAGGCTTGCTTGTTAAAATTCCCAATCCCTAATTACTTATTACCAGTCACCCGCTTTAATCGGAATTCTGGCATAGCTTGATCGCGATCGCAAACTTTCTGGAGGTGCTAGCCGTACCCTATAATAGGATGTATATCCCCCTAGGGGGGATAATGCTCATGATATATTGAGATATGTAAACATAAGTAAAGAAAATTAAAGAAATCGTGTTTCGCAATAGTATGTTTTCTAATACATCCTCCAACTACTCCAATCCATCAGAAGAGGTTTGGCTTTTGATGCCAATCCGTAGCCCCCTAAATGGTCTAGGTATAGGCTCAAAAGCTAGAGTTCAAGGCTGGTGGCTGTTTGCGGCTGCCTCATTTCTGGTGTCTGTCCCTGTGTTTGTGCAAGCGCCATTAGTCCGGCAACTTCCCTGGTTGAGTTTACTGTTGACCTTAGGATGGATATGGCTGGGATTTAAGCTACTGGCGCGTCCAGGGATGCGAGTATGGGGAGATTTGTTACTAGGTTTTAGTTGGTGCTGGCTAGCTGGTTCAATCTATTGGGGCTGGCTGCGGGCTGAACCTCTGTTACATTTACCCATCGAAGCCATTGGTCTACCGTTTGCCCTTTGGGGGTTATGGCGGGGGAGAGGCGCTGTAGGTAATTTGTTTTACCTGGGTTCTCTGTTCGGGACAGCTCTCACCGATGTATATTTTTATTTAACGGATTTGATTCCCTACTGGCGTCAAATCATGGACGTTGATCCAGCCTTGATTACCCCGATCTTGCAAGAGGCGATCGCACAAGTACAAACCCCTTGGGGAATTAGCTGGGCAGCGGTTTTAGGATGTACACTAGGATTAGTAGGATGTGGGGCATTGACCCGAGGGCGATTGCCGTGGTGGGCATTTAGTGGGGCAGTATTGAGTACAATTTTGGTAGATAGCCTATTTTGGCTAGCAGCTACACTGCAATAAAAGCTCATGAATGTCTACAGTAAACAAATATTGACATCAAACCATAAGGACAGTGAAGTTTCCGGAATCACTCGTTTGGCTTCAGAATGCATCTACTAGGATATAGACTTAATCCTCTGTTTATTTTTTAACCCGTCGTTGCTTCTGTGCCTGTGGTGACTCTACGATCCACTCCCTATTTACTTCTACCGACTGAGACAGGTAACCGCTACCTCCCCCTGGTGGGTAGTAACTGCTGGACAGTTGGTCGCGGAGATGATAACAATTTTGTCCTCTCAGATCGCTGGATTTCCCGAAATCACGCGATGTTACAGTGTACTGAAACTGGTGATTTCTATCTAATCGATTTGGGAAGTCGCAATGGTTCTTTCGTGAATGGACGCCGAGTGAGTATTCCGGTGACATTACGAAATGGCGATCAGCTGATGTTTGGTCAGACTGAACTGGAATTTCATTCGCCATCCGATACCCGTAACCGCGATCGCGACTATAGCCAACCTGCAAGTAGTGAAACTCTAACCTCTACGTTACATGTGCGCCGCCTCATGTCGGTGATGGTGGTTGATATCCGTGACTTTACGGTTCTAACTCGCCAACTGGATGAAAAGATTCTCTCGGCTGTGATTGGCACTTGGTTTCGCCAATCGGGAAATATTATCCGCAAATCGGGAAGTTGGGTGGATAAATATATTGGCGATGCGGTGATGGCAATTTGGTTTCATGGGCATAAAGGGGTGAGTAAAGACGAAGCCATGAATGTGTTGCAAGCAGTTAGCGATTTGCACCGGATGACGGCATCCCTTTCCAGTCAATACCCCCTCCCTTTCCCGCTACGCATTGGCACGGGAGTAAATACGGGTTATGCGATGGTGGGAAATACGGGCAGTGGAGATCGCCCGGATTATACAGCAATTGGCGATACAGTGAATGCAGCGTTTCGTCTGGAGTCGGCGACGAAACAAATTGGTCTGGATATTGCTTTGGGAGAAGATACCTATAGCTATCTGGAACAGCTAGGATACAACAATCTGGGTTTTAAACAACATATTGTTAGCCTGAAAGGGTATGAGAAGCCAACCACCACTTATGCGGGAACCTATGCTGATCTGAATAAGTTCTTAGCGACTCGCTGTTCGGAAAACTTGACCTAAATATCGCTCTGAGTAGCTATAACTGACATTAAATAGGGTCTGCTGAATAAGTCTTGTGGTGGGGAGAGGCAATAGGCAATGGGCAATGGGCAATGGTTTCAACCCTCTGTCGAGGGAAAATTCGGCGCTGAGGTCGGCAAAAATTCCAGGATGCAAGAGAATGGTAGTGTAAAAACCTTGCACTTGTTGGGTCAAAAAATGGCTTGAAACCCCTATCTAGTCTACCTTACACACTTAGGTAGCAAGCCCTAAATACCTCGGCAAATTTAGCAATTACTACGGGGCGAACTTGGTCTACGGTAATATTCGGAATAAACTGGGCAAGACTCCCCACGGGTTTATCGGCAATTCCACAGGGAACGATGCGCCCAAACCCGCTTAAGTCCGGGCAAACATTTAGGGCAAAGCCGTGCATGGTAATCCAACGACTGACTTTAATGCCAATGGCGGCAACCTTGCGTCCCTCAAGCCAAACACCAGTCATCCCAGTTTCGCGATCGCCTTTGAGTCCATAAACCGCCAATACCTCAATTAAGACGGCTTCTAACTGTCGCAGATACCAGTGTAAATCTTGCTGATAATATCGTAGATTGAGAATGGGATAGCCGACGAGTTGACCGGGACAATGGTAAGTGACTTCACCTCCCCGTTCTATACGGTGAACCTCCCAGTCCGCTTCTGCGGGGTTGAATTTGAGGAAGTCTAAAGAAGCACCTTGACCTAAAGTATAGACGGGTGGATGTTCCATTAATAAGAGAACATCATCAAGGGTGGGATCGTTAATCCGTTGTGACAGGAGCGATCGCTGTTGTTCCCAGGCGACGGTATATGGTATAAGTCCTTGATTGTATAGTAAGCATTGACGTTGTGCCATTCACGTCCTATTTACTGAAGATAACTTATCTATTATGAAAGACAAACTTATCTATTGGCTAAATCAGTTATTAGTCGCTGATTTCTTCCTGGTTTTATTCAGCTTCTTCTGGTTCGCGATCGCACTGTTGGGGCGATCGGTGGGTGTTTCACTGGGATTAGACGTGTGGTATAGCTTGTGGAATCCTGTCTTTACGCCCGCGATCGGTCTTTTAATGGCAGGTGCGCTGTTTACTGGACTGATGAACCAGATTAACAAACGCTTGAATTCAGATTGAATTCTGCCAAATATCTGGAAACGCCACCGCCAAATTGTCGCCAAACTGTAGTGGCGTGGCACACCCTTTAGGCTTGGCTCTATTGGCACACAGCCTTAACTTATCACCAATGATACCATTCCATTCCCCGTTCTGTTTGCTATCTGCTCCTGAATCAAGTAAGCCATAATAACAAAGGTGGTTGCTCAAATCAGTCAGATATGGAACCCGTATCAATCATGCTTGGTGGATGGTTAGGCGAATTTGCCACACTAAAGATTGCGGAAACGTTACTCACTGGAGTTCGTAGTCAACTTAATCCTCAAGATTTAGACAAAGCCTTAAACGCGGCGACGAAAACAGCACAGGAACAACATAAACGATTATTCTATCGCTGTCCCCCCGATTTTATCCCTCGATTTTTGGCACAGTTTTTTAAGGGGGCTGGATTAGTGGAGTTACAGAAACCCCTGAATAATCAAGGAACGCCAGATGTTGATTATTTAGTCGTTGCCTTTACCAAAGCAGCAAAACAAGATTCTAAGATGAACCAGATTGACGAGTCTTTGGTTCAGCCGTGGATGGAGGTATTTGTTCGCACTTATTTTCAGCGAACGACGGAGTATTTAAGGTTTCAGGTAGCGAAAGCTGATTATTGTGAGCAATTGGTCAATTGGTTTGATGATGTTAAGTTTGCCGGGATTTCCGTCGCCGGACAAGAGATAGAAAAGTCTGAACATCTTGCCCAGATTTTTGTTATGCCGGATGTAGTGGAAGAACAGCAAAAATGGGAGATTTTGCATTTTTCAGGATATGGATCATTGGAGAATCATCAACCGGATTTGCTCCGCGAGTTAAAAAACCGTGCAGGTAGACGGTTTAATGCACAGCAGTTGTTAAGTGGAGAAATCGAACATAATACTTTAGCTTTTTCCGAATTAGTGCCATTAGATGCTTGCAGATCGGGAAACAATATCCCTCAAAGGAAAAGTCGTCCTAAAATTGTGCTGTTAGGTGCGCCCGGTTCGGGAAAAACCACGTTAATGAGTTATTTTGCCGTGATGCTGGCACAGCAAAACAATGTCTCGACTGATTCCGCTGCGGTTGACCATTCCAATCCCCACCAGCCCCCCTTAAAAAGGGGGGAGATAGGAGAATTACACAATAGAGATAGTGATAAAAACGCATTAGGGTTAAATACCACTATAGATTGGCTGCCAATTTTAATTAAAATTCGTGATTTGGCTCGACAACCGGACATCAGTATTCTCGATTATGCGCGGCAGTTTGCTGAAGATACGATGGCAGTGAAAGCTTTGCCAGAGGGATTTTTTGACTATTGGTTAGAAGATGGGCGGGCGCTGATTTTATTAGATGGCTTGGATGAAGTTGCCGAAGATGCTAAACGTTATCAGGTGGTGCAGCGAATTGAAAATTTCCTGGGACAATATAACCAAAATCGCGCCATTATTACCTCGCGTCCGGCGGGATATAAGCGAGATTTCTTTAAAACCCAGGAATTTCCGCACTATCAGTTACAACCTTTTAATGATGACCAGATTGAGGAATTTATTAACCGTTGGTATGATAGCCGCGTTCCCGATAAAGCAGAAGCCGAGCGGCGTAAACAGAGTTTAAGAACGGCATTGTCCGATAATCCCCGGATTCAATTATTGGCACGAAATCCGCTGATGTTAACGATTATTGCCCTAATTCACCGCTATCAAGCTCATTTACCGAAAGAACGGTACAAGCTGTATGATAAGGCAGTGGAAACACTGTTAACCTCCTGGGATGCTAATAAAGAACTGACGAATCAGACGGAATTAAAATATCTAGAGTTGGATGATTTACGGCGGTTGATGGAAATCCTGGCATATTGGATTCACACCCAAGGAAGTAGCGAGGATAAAGAGGGCGGAACCCTAATTGAAAAGGATGATTTGATTGATCAGTTGAGTCGAGAGATTCAGACGCTGAAACAGATTCAACGCTATGAGGCAAAGAAAGAGGCGGAGCGGTTTGTCAATTTTATCCGAGAACGCACGGGATTATTGAATGAACAAGGGCAAGATTATTATGCCTTTGTGCATAAGACGTTTCAGGAATATTTGTGCGCTCAAGAGATTGACTATCAAGCGGATAATGAGGGAGATTTTGATATTATTCTCGATCATATTCGAGAGCATCTGCATGATTCCCATTGGCGAGAGGTTTTGTTGTTGTTGATTGCCCAGCAAAAGCCGAAAAAGGCGGCGAAAGCGATTCGGGCGATTTTGCAGAATAAGAGTGAATATGAGTTATGGCTGCATCGGGATTTATTCTGGGCTGGCACGTTGTTAACGGAAAATATTAAGGGGTTGAAGGGGGCTGATAAGGGTTTAGTTGAGGAGATTTTTGCGGGATTGGTGGAGTTGGAGGTGAGTGATGAGGCGCGGGTTGGCAGGAGAGTTAGCCAGCAGGTTTACGAGATTTTTTGCCATTTGAATGAGACGGAGTTTGAGCAGCAAGCGCTGGAATTTTTGAAGGCAAGGGCGGAAATGATTGATAAAGGGCGATTGTTGAAATATCGGGCGGTGTTGGGAGAACAGGAAGCAGTAATTGATATTTTGCTATTGCGTTTAGAAGATGAGAATGCTGATGTGCGTAAATCGGCAGCCTTTGATTTAGTTGAGTTGGGGCAAGGTTCGGAAGAAGTAGTCAATGCTTTGCTTTTGCGCTTAGATGATAAAAATTACGATGTGCGTTTCGGGGCTGCCTATGCTTTGGGCGAGTTGGGGCAGGGTAGAGAACAGGTAATCAATATCCTGCTTTTGCACTTGGAAGATGAGGAGTCTTTTTTTCGCCCTTCAGCAGCGTATGTCTTGGGTGAGTTGGGGCAGAGTTCAGAAAAAGTAGTCAATGCCCTACTTTTGTGCTTGAATGATGACGATTTAGATATGCGTTCCCCGGCAGCCTTTGCCTTGAGTAAATTGGCGCAAGATTCAGAAAAAGTAGTCAATGCTTTGATTTTGCGCTTAAATGATAAGGATATTCATGTTCGTTTCTGGGCGGCGTATAGCTTGAGTCTGATAAAGCAGGAGCAAAGTAAAGAAAAAGTAGTTAATACATTGCTATCAGGTTTAGATGATGATGATTTAGATGTGCGTGACTTTGCTGCCTTTGCCTTGGGCAATTTGGGGCAGGGTACAAAAACAGTAATCAATGCCCTGCTTTTGCGCTTACATGATGACGATTCCAAAGTGCGTTACTCGGCTGCCAATGCCTTGGGCAAATTGGGGCAAGGTACAAAAACAGTAGTCAACGCTCTACTTTTGCGCTTAGATGATGACGATTCTGACGTGCGTTTATCGGCTGCCAATGCTTTGGGTAAATTGGGTAAAAATAACCCTGATATTCTGCCACTTATCGTGCAATGGATTGAGCAGCACCAAGATTCAGACTATATCGGCTGGGGGATTGATGCGCTGTGGGATATGGTGGCAACGGATTAACAAGCACGGTTCGTCACCTTGTCGTGGCGTGGCACACCTAATCTGATAGATTATTTTGCCCAGAAACCGTAGGGGCGCACCGACGTGCGCCCGATTTAATCGTCATATCTATTCCATTTTGGTGGGTTACGGCGGATATCAAATTTAATGGTTATTTCTTCAATTAAATACCGCCTAACCCACCCTACGTCTGACGTGCGCTTGATTTAATCGTAATATCTATTCCATTTTGGTGGGTTACGGCGGATATGAAATTTAATGGTTATTTTCTTAATTAAATACCGCCTAACCCACCCTACTGACTCTGCACTTGCTTTATGATTGGTGGGTTACGGCGGATATCAAAATTTAATGGTTATTTCCTCAATTGAATACCGCCTAACCCACCCTACGATGAGGTTTCGTTGGGGCTTACGTTAAGCGTGACTCATGACAAGTGGTTTATGAGAAAATTTTTGCAAAATTTTAAGCCTATATTTCGCTTCACTTGTCAAGTTTTAAATTCTGTGATCAAATGGAAAAACGGCTTATGGTTTCATCACCCTTTTCCCCTGATGTGGCACAACAACCGACACTCCATTCCCGACAATTCCCCGGAGGTTAACCCGCCTGCGATGTCTAACTCTAACTCCTATTCTCAACCCGTAACGGATGAATCAACATTTAGCGATCGCATAACGATGACAAATCAGGCGAATTCGGGAAATCATGATTGGTTGGCGCGTTTTCAGCACCATAGCAAACTGTTGATGGCGTGGGTTGAGCCGGGGAACTTCGCTCTGTATTATGCCAATCATGCCTTTTGCCGCTTAACCGGGATTGATGCTCCCACGGGGAACTTACAACACCAGGGTATTCACCTATTTGATTTATTTATAAACGTTGATGCTAAAACCCTCGAACAGTTATATCGGCGTCATTTACTGGCACTAATATTACGAGATGTATATAAAATTAATCATAGCCAATGGCGCTTTTTAGATGAACCTGTTATCGCGACTCTCGATAATTCCTCCGATTCCGAACCCCATTGTGTGCAATTTTGGCTGCGTTCTCAACATTTAACGGTTGAACGGATTAATCCAGAACTTGATGAATTTTCGGATATCGATTTCTGCCAACAACCGATTCGACAAATTATCCTTAATCCCATCTGGGAACAACGTTTAAATTTAGAGAATTATCGGGTTAGGGGTCAGCTTTTGTGGGAAGGATTAGATATTACCCACCAAGAAACAATTCGACAACTGATTAGCCTCCTGGTTGAACGTGACTCCCTATTGCGTTCTGAGAAGTTTCGCCAGTTCGATCAAAAAATGCGATCGCTGTTTCGCGCTGATCAGATTCTGTTGTTGCGGGTGAAGCGCCAAGAGGTAAAACTGTTCACCAGCGAAAATGACCAATTGATCCAAACCGAAGTCTATACCTGGGATTCTTTGAAAGGTTCCCATTTCCAAGCCGCCGCCCAAGCGAATCAGGTTTGGATTGTCGCCAATTTAGAGAGTCATTGTCAAACGGAATGTGAGCAAGCCTTGTTCAACCAAGGTACTCGTTCCCTCTTACTGATTCCCCTCACCGTTTCGGCGGCTGACGCTGAAACCCCCAGCCAAAATTTGATGGGAATGGTAGGGTTAACCAGTGATCAGGCGGATAATTTTGATTCCCTGGATATCAACCATGCTTGCGCCTTAATCCCCGCCTTAACCGCCGCCCTGCGTCAAGCAGCTCAAAGTCAATTTAATCATATCCATCCCGCCGTAGAATGGCGGTTTCTGGAAGAAGCGGAACGCCGCAGTTGGGGACTTCCCCCAGAACCGATTGTGTTTACGGATGTCCATCCCATGTATGGGATTTCCGATATTCGGGGTTCGTCGAATGAACGAAATCGGGCAATCCAAGCCGATTTACTCAGCCAGTTTAATTTGGCAATGGCGATAGTGGATGCGGCGAACCAATCCCAACCGCTGCCCTTGTTGCAACAATTGCGCCTGGATTTGTCCGCTTATATTGAACGGTTAGACAAGGGAGTGACGGTGGATGAAGAGGTGACAGCGATTAAATACTTAAAGGATCATCTGGAAATTTATTTTGAATATTTCCAAGACTGTGGCGACGCGGCGGTTGACGCGGTAAATGCCTATAAACAAGCGTGCGACAATCCTCATGAATGTATTTATACCGCACGCGATCGCTATGATCGGATGATTTATGAGATTAACGAACAACTGCGCCAAACTTTGGAACGATGGCAAGTGCGGATGCAGCAGATTATCCCCCACTACTGTGATCACGAACTCACTGATGGGATTGATCACATGATCTATGTTGGAGCTTCGATTAACGCGCAGTTTACTGTATTCCATCTCCATTGTCTGCGCTACGAACAGCTACGGGCAATCTGTGACTGTGCTAGAACCTGTTTTCAAATGCGCGATCGCTTTGACACACCCTTACAAGTCACTCATCTAGTATTAGTCCAGGAAACCACGGTTGATATTTTCCACGACGAACAAACGGAAAAAATCTTCGATTTACGCAGCAGCACCCGTGACACCCGCTACGAAATCGTTAAAAAACGGATTGATAAAGCCCTCGACGCTACCACCCAAACTCGCATCACCCAACCAGGGATGTTGACTATCGTCTATTCCAGCCAAACGGAGTGGACAGAATATCAACAATACTTACGCTTCCTCGCCCGTGAAGGTTGGGTTGATTCCCATATCGAATCCAGCACGGTGGAAAAATTGCAAGGAATCACAGGACTCAAATTTGCCCGTGTCCGCATTCTGCCTGAATCTGAGCCATCTTCTCCAGAGGAGTAGACAAGAGGAGAGGAGCAGGGGAAGCAAGGGAAGCTGGGGGAGCTGGGGGAGCTGGGGGAGCTGGGGGAGATAAGGAATTAATTTCAAACTATGCCCTTGAGCGCAGCGAAGAATCAAGTCTTTACTGTTCCCTGTTCCCTGTTCCCTGTTCCCTGTTCCCTCCCCTCACCACAAAACTTATTCAGCAGCCCCTACTTAACAAAGCGAAGAGTTTTTCCCCACCCCCGTACCCTTGGCTGTGATCTAGCTTAACTTGTCTTAGTGATCAGACAACTTGTCTGTCAGAGCCGCTTATGTGTTTAAATTTTGACATTAAGTTTTGTAAATAAAGCAATTCTGTAGTGTTTGTTACAGAAATTATCTGTTATAGTTATTTTGTAAGGAAAAATTCAGTCAAATATCACTAAAGCAATCGGAGGATACACAAATGTCTACTCAAGAACAAGCCAGAGCATTAATGATGCGTCACCATCACGCCGTCAAGAACAGGCAACAATCGATGCTCAATAGAGCAGCTAACGAAGTCGGTTTCGATGTTGATAACGTCAACTATTGGGATTTAATTCAAGGCAAACCCAATTCTGGTTTCCGGACTAGCTATGATCGCAGTCGTGCTTCCTTAAGCTAAACAATGTTTTAAAGTTCTAAGAGATAAGGAAAAACTCAATCAAATCTCACTAAAGCAATCGGAGGATATACAGATGTCTACTCAAGAACAAGCCAGAGCATTAATGATGCGTCATCACCACGCCGTCAAGAACAGACAACAATCGATGCTCAATAGAGCAGCTAATGAAGTCGGTTTAGATGTTGATAACATCAACCACTGGGATTCAATTCAAGGCAAACCCAATTCTGGTTTCCGGACTAGCTATGATCGCAGTCGTGCTTCTCTAAGCTAACGCTTCACTTTCTAAGATATGCAGCCTCTCAAGATAGAGATTTGCATAACTTAGCTGGACTTTTCTCATAAAACTCTTTCGAGGTAACGAAATCTCACGGATCACTGACCGTGAGATTTTGAATTTGGGTGGGTTGAGCGAAGTCGAAACCCACCCTACGGTATATTTCCACAAATGATTTAGCTGGCTTCTTTTCGGGAACGAGTATGACGAATGACAAATGACAAATGACAACCCTACCGTGAGAAGAATCCGCCACTCAAACGTTTAATTGCCAAACCTGCCACCTCTGAATACTTCAATTCCCCGCATAAAATTTGCAGCATAATCAGAGTCGCTGAAGGTCTCTTCACACCTACCTTATAGCCGATTTTCGGAAAACCATAGAAAGCACCAGCTAACCGTTTCGCCCAAACCATCTCGTTACCCCATTCGTCCTGAATCACCTGGGTATAGTGGGTTAAAGCATTGGTTTTACCGCCTAAAGCTGCATCAATTGCCTCCGCCGCTTTCACGCCACTAAAGATAGAGGGACGAATACCTTCAGCCGTAAACGGATCAGCCAAACAAGCGGTATCCCCAACCAACAGCGCGTTTTGCCCATGTAACTTTTGGTTTCCATCCCACAGACACATGGGATGACTGTGAACTTGACAGAGTTTCGGATCAATATTGAGTTGCTGAATATACTTCGTGCCTATCTTTTGTAAATCTTGCTTGTCATTCCCCTTAAACGTCCCCACACTAACCGAATAGCTATCGGTTTTTGGAAAATTCCAGATGTAGCCATTTTTCACTTGCCCAAAGTCAAAATGGATCGTCGGGTCACTGCTTGTGGGGGCGGGATTGGGGGCTTCTAGCGTCACCGCCATCCGTTGGGGACGATCTTTAAAGCCTAACCATTTTGCCATAGGACCATTGGCACCATCCGCCGCGATCAGATACCGGGCTGCCATCGGTTCATTGGTTGTGTTAACCTGCCAGCGATCGCCTTTAAATTCAATACCCGTGACAGTGGTTTGGTCTTGCAGTTGAGCGCCTTGCTCTTTTGTCTGTTCGATTAAAAACTGGTCAAAAACATCTCGCTGTACCATCCAGACGGGTTTTTGTTTTTTGAGATTGACCTCCACCGGATCATCCATTTGCCAGGTGTAGCGAACTCGGCTTACATTGAGTGCGATCGCAGGTGCAAGATCAAAATCAAACCACTGTTGCACGCTTGGGGACACACCACCACTACAGGGCTTGTATCGGGGTAAAGAATCTTTTTCTAGAATCAGTACCGAACGCCCTCGCTTGGCGAGGTGGTAGGCGGCGGTTGCTCCAGCAGGACCTGCCCCAACAATAATGCAGTCAAACATTAGGCTTTATGGATTAAGAAACTCATGAGTGCGGTTAGGAGGTATTACTGTGATATTTAGTTTAAACCTCTGACATAGTTTACCAAGAAACTGAGGAATTGGTCATTGGTCATTGGTCATTGGTCATTCCTCCTCCGTCCTTTCCTTCCCCATCTTCCCCTACTTATGAAATGGGGTTTGGAGACCAAACCCCTACAATTCCCATCTCCCCCATCTCCCCTATCAAACTGGAGAAGCGGGCAAGATGCCCGCCCTACTGCTGCAACTTTACCTCAATGGGATGTTGCCGCCACCTTTAAACTGTGGTAATGTCCTTCTCTTTTGCCGCTAACAAATCATCAATTTTAGCTGTGTACTTGTCCGTCAATTGCTGAATCTGATCTTGCAGATCACGAGATTCATCTTCAGAAATTTCGCTACTTTTCTCCTGTTTACGAACCGAGTCAACCGCATCACGACGAATATTCCGGATAGAAACTTTCCCTTCCTCCGCTAACTTACCCGCCATCTTCACAAATTCCTGGCGGCGTTCACTGGTTAAGGGGGGAATATTCAATCGCACGACTTGACCGTCATTATTGGGGGTTAAGCCGATATCCGATAAGGAAATCGATTTTTCAATCAGAGTCAGCGTACTCTTGTCATAGGGTTGAATCGTAATCGTGGTAGCATCTGGCGTATTAATGCTTGCCAGAGACTTCAGGGGGGTGGGACTACCATAGTATTCCACCATTACTCGATCCAACAGACTCGCATTCGCCCGACCGGTACGAATGGTATTGAAACCCCGTTGCGTTGCTTCAACGGCTTTCTTCATTTGGCTTTCAGCGTCAGCTAACTTCACAAAAACCTCCCACAATTGTTCCGACAGATTCTCCTTGAACAGCACGGCGGATATTACCCCGCCCTGTCAAATCAAATACCATAATTGGGATATTATTTTCCTTACATAAAGCGATCGCGGTACTATCCATTACCCGCAGATCCTGAGCGAGGACATAGTTATAGGACAGCGTGTGATAGCGGCGAGCCTGGGGATTTAGTTGGGGATCACAATCATAAATCCCATCGACTTTCGTGGCTTTAAAGATCACTTCCGCATCAATTTCGGCGGCTCGCAAAGCCGCTGTTGTGTCCGTGGTGAAAAAGGGATTCCCTGAACCTGCACCAAAAATTACCACTCGCCCTTTTTCCAGGTGACGAATGGCACGACGACGGATATAGGGTTCTGCCACTTCTTGCATCGCGATCGCGGTTTGCACACGGGTAGGTATTCCCATTTGCTCTAAGGCATCTTGTAGAGTCATGGCATTCATGACTGTGGCAATCATACCAATATAATCACCCGTTGCCCGATCCATTCCGCCAGCAGCCGCTTTCAAACCGCGAAAAATATTGCCACCACCGACGACGATTGCCATTTGGATGCCACTTGCCACGACTTCGGCGATTTCAGCAGCGATGTCCTGAACGACTCCTGGATCAATGCCGTAGCTCAGTTTGCCCATCAAGGCTTCACCGCTCACTTTTAGTAAAACCCGTCGGTATTTCATCCCCATGCTACGACTCTTTCTTTCTTGACTATTGCCTTGCCCATACGATAACAGTCTACCGATTATTCTGACAGAGTGCTGTGACTTGAACGAACTTTGATTCTTGTTAACACCCGTGGTGCTAAAATACGAATTCTTATGGTATTCACGAGTTCCAGTTAACTATTGCTGGTGCCAGGTAACTTCAAATACTGATTCTCCCCAGCTTCTCCGCTGCTCTGGCTCTATCTGTTCACTAGCGACGCCATACTAGGGGACTACCCAAGGTGGGAGTTGATTGGGGCGAGATTGTTTCCCCAGCCAGTAAAGCCGCGATCGCATTCTTGACGTAAGCTTCGTTTACAGCTTCGGGATGTTGGCTATTATCGTCAATTTGACCCCTGTAACGCAAGACTCCCTGTCCATCAATCACAAAGGCTTCTGGGGTTTTTGAAGCGCCAAATCCTTGTGCCACGTCCTGAGTTGGGTCCCACAGGTAAGGAAAATTCAACCCTCTACTACTCGCAAACTGCTGCATTTGACCAAAACTATCTTCGGGAGATTGGTTAGCATCATTGGAGTTAATGCCAATCAGGATAAATCCCTGTTCCCGAAATCGGGTTTGCAGTTGTTTGAGTCTGTCTACATAAGCGGCAGAGTCAGGACAGTTATTACTCAAGAAAATTACCACCACTCCTCGCCACTTTTCTAGATACCGGGATAGGTGGTGAACATCCTTATCAGTGCCTAAAAGCTCAAAATCGGGAGCATAACTGCCAATGGGTGTGCCGTGTTTTTCCTTCAGACTCATATCGTGTTACGGTGTGTGTTTGACAATGTGTTCGTTTTTTCCTTTTTCCCGTTCCCCTTTGCCGATCATCCTGGATCAGGCAGTGAATTTCAGCCATCGCTACCACCTTTGTGCCAGAGTTTGATAGCCGATGAGTTTGTAAACCAGTTTAGCGGCTGTAAATTGGGAGACCACTGAATCAACCACAGGAGCCAACTCCATTACATCGCAACCGATGACCTGATGGGTTTCAAACAATCGTCGCAAAAAGGTTAGGAGTGCATACCAATGCAGCCCACCCGGTTCAGGAGTGCCAACCCCTGGCATTGAAGCCGGATCAATGCCATCTAAGTCAATGGTAATAAATACTCGCTCTGTTGGGATAGTCGCGATCGCTTCCTCTATCCAGTGGGGATTTTGGGCAATGTGTCGCGCCCAAATTACGGGGATAGATTTTTGTTTAATTAAGTCGGCTTCTTCTTGACAAAGACTGCGAATGGCGACGGGTAATGTCGGTAGTCCCATGTCCACAATTCGACGCATCACACAGGCGTGGTTATAAATTGAGCCTTCGTATTCGTGGCGTAAATCTCCGTGGGCGTCTATTTGTACTACGGTAAAGGGTTCGTGACTCCTTTGGCGGTAGGCGTCTACAAGTCCCGTGGTAATGCTATGTTCACCCCCAATCGCAATCACAAATTTACCATCATCGATAAGCCCAGATACGGTGTCGCGAGTATCCCGAAGCATTGTCTGGGCAGAAATCTGTTGTCCACCTCTAGTATCTGCGATCGCGCCATGGGTATAAATCCTGGCATCTTTACAGATTTCCCGTTCCAACTCATCATCGTAGTATTCAAGCTGGATTGACGCCTCCAAGAGCGCATCGGGTCCATTTTCTGTGCCTTTACGATAGGTTGTGGTTGCCTCGTAGGGAATCGGCAAAATAACCACTCGTGACGCTTTGTAGGATGCCTGAATTTCCGATCCCAGGAACGGGATAACAGCAGCAGACGTTTGCACCAACATAGGGGACGCACCAAAGAATTTCTTAAGGTTAATTTTGACACAAGACGAGTTTTGAGTGTAGAGACCTGCCATGGCGCGTCTCTAGAACGTCAGTCTAGTCATAGGGGTTAGTGCTGGAGAAGAAGTAGAGATATTCCGCCAGAACGTCTGAGTTAATTTATTACAAAATATAAACAGTAAACCTGTACTCTTGGAATCCTCATGACCTTTCCCTCCTCCACCCTACCCAAACGCCCTGAAAGCGACACTCACATCTGGACATGGCGCGGGTTTCCCATTGCCTATCAAGTCCACGGCAATTCTGGACCAGCGGTAGTGATGGTGCATGGCTTTGGCGCGTCTTGCGGACATTGGCGTAAGAATTTACCCGTATTAGCCGAATCCTGTCGATGCTATGCCATTGACTTAATTGGCTTTGGTGCTTCTGCCAAACCGATACCAGGACTTGAGGTGGAGTATACCTTTGAAACCTGGGGACAACAAGTCCTTGATTTCTGCCAGGAAGTCGTAGAGACTCCAGCGTTTTTGGTGGGGAATTCAATTGGTTGTATTGTAGCGATGCAAGCGGCTGTGGATTGTCCAGATAGGGTATTGGGCGTTACCCTGATCAACTGTTCCCTGCGGATGCTACACGATCGCAAACGAGTTACATTACCTTGGCATCGGCGCATCGGCGCTCCCATGGTACAACAGTTACTGGGGATTAAGTGGGTAGGACAGCTCTTTTTTGCTCAACTGGCGAAGCCACAGGTAGTGCGGAAAATTTTATTGCAAGCATATCGCAAATCCGAGGCAGTGACTGATGAATTAATAGACTTGCTGATGAAACCAGCAGCTGATGTGGGGGCGGCTGATGTGTTTATCGCATTTACCCGCTATTCCGCAGGACCTCTAGCCGAAGACTTATTACCTCAGTTACAGTGTCCCACACTGATTTTGTGGGGAACCGATGATCCTTGGGAACCCATCGCAGAAGCCAAAGAATGGGTCAATTTTCCCGCCGTGGAACAATTTGTCCCCTTAGAGGGTTTAGGTCATTGTCCCCAAGATGAAGCCCCTGAGGTGGTTAATCCTATTTTGCAGGATTGGATTGCCCAGCATTCAGTTTAGTTTCGTCATTTGTCATTTGTCATTTGTTGCCCTAGTTACCTCATCTCCCCCATTTCCTGTTCCCCCCTAAATAAAATGACTATTGAGAATTCTTTCAAAAAAGACTATCCTTTGACTGGTGAGTAGATAATTAGAGAGTTGGAAAGCAAGGAATAAGCAGCTAAGGGTGAGCAAGCGTGCTAGAACACCGATTTAGTTATCCAACTTAATCAAAAAATGTAACATTAGCTACTAAACAACCCTTTTTGTTACTGTTGACTTTATTGCTACCGCCATTTTGCAGATTGCATCGACGTTCTAGACCAGGGGTGTGTAATGAGTATAAAGGATAAGCTAGGTAATTCTCAGCAGTCACAGACAGTGAAGATCGCGACGGCAAGAAAGCTATCCAAACTCTGGGCAAAAAAGTATGTCCAACAACACAGTACATCAGACAAAACGTGGCAGTCGAATTCTCCAGGGTTACGAGCTGTTATAGCGCAGCGGTTGCTTGATTCCTTGCGATCGGTAACGATTCAAGCTTGGACAAAAACCGAAGCCTTACTCTGCCAACAAATCAAGCGACAAGGTATTAACTATCGCTTAATTGATCCTTGGCAAATTACTAAAGATACTTACTCAATCTATGAAAAAGTATTGCTCGCTTATGCCGATCAAGTCATCCCCGAACGTTTATGTTTATTTTTAGCATCAGATTTAGGTCGCATTCGACACAATTATACAGCAATTGATCCCAGAGTGATTGCATTTGTTAGTATGCAGTTTCACTATAGTGGTCAGTTACTACTGAAATCACTGTCACCTCAAGAACAAGCTACAGTGAGTGTTTATTTCCAGGTGATTGATGATTGTCTGTATATGCCCTTACAACGACTATACAAAACTGCCGCCAACTATGATCATCAATCATTAGCGCTGGTTTCTCTACGGAAAATATTACCGGAGCAAGCATTAATTGCTCAAGAAATTGCTACCCGAATTAGCGATTTACATCCACACTATCACTGTCATAGTGGTAGCTTAGTGGATTCTACGGTGAAATCTTCTAGTATTCGAGATGTGGAAATGTTCCAGATTTACCTGTGGCTTTGTGTTCTGGAAAAAAGTATTGCGCCCATCCAACAGGAATTGTTTCCCTTGTGTGTGATGCTTTACCCGACTCTAAATGTAGGGTGGGAATTAGTCCGGCAAATGATTCATCTGTTAGGGCTAGAATTTGGGAAACGTTTGTCTCAGCAGCAAATTTCGCTTGTTTTACCCTATTTCCAAGTGTTATGGGAAATGTTTTCTCCTGAAGTATTTCCCGAATCTTTGCCCATTGCAGCGTTGGAAAATTCGGCGTAGTTGGCATTTCATTTATAGCACTACGAGGATACGTTAGGACATAAGTTGATCCCAAGAGGGAACAGGGAACACCTCGACTTACCTCGACTTACTTCGGCTTCGCTCAGTAACACGCTCGGTAACACGCTCGGTGTGTCACAGGGAAAAGGGAACAGTACAGAATGTCCTAACCTGTCTTGGTACTGCTATATAGCAAAAGGCAGAAGGTAGAAAATTTCTTACTGCTAAATGGTGTTAGATCATTACCGATATCTGATGTCGGGCGACCCGATAAAATTAATCGGTGGGTAGTTTTAGCGGTGTGCGGCGGGTCGCCCCTACAATATTTAGGGCTTGCTGAATTAAGAAGGGCAAAGGACGAATGACAAAGGACAAATAACCTCCTACATCATATTCAGCGGATCAACATCAATCGTCAAACTCACATCCGGCGGACAAATCCGCTGCAACGCCGCCACATCGGGTAATCCTACCGCTACATCTGGCGGAAACTTGAGCAAAATCTGCCACCGATAACGACGGGCGATTCGCATAATCCCCGCCGGGGCGGGTCCTAATATCTCATAC
This sequence comes from Coleofasciculus sp. B1-GNL1-01, assembly GCF_040220235.1. Classification (NCBI taxonomy): domain Bacteria; kingdom Bacillati; phylum Cyanobacteriota; class Cyanophyceae; order Coleofasciculales; family Coleofasciculaceae; genus Coleofasciculus; species Coleofasciculus sp. B1-GNL1-01. Next base: position 8,216 of record NZ_JAVJTO010000075.1, on the reverse strand, counting down.
CCAGAACCCGCTTGACTCAACCAATCTGCTAACCTCTCCGCCGCCTTCTCAACGTTTATCTCCTCCAACCCACTCAATCGCAATAAAATCAAATGCCCATAAGGAGGATAATTCAACGCTTCTCGTTGTGCTAATTCCGCCTCGGTAAACACCTCATACCCATGGGTTTTCACCGCCTGAATCACCGGATGTTGAGGTGAATAGGTTTGGACAATCACCTGACCCGGATCATCCCCCCGACCCGCCCGACCTGCGACTTGGGTTAAGGTTTGAAAAGCGCGTTCGGCTGCCCGATAATCAGATAAGTGTAATAATCCATCAGCAGCGACAACTCCGACTAAGGTGACTCCTGCTAAGTCTAATCCCTTGGTTAACATTTGTGTCCCGATTAATAAGTCCGCTTCCCCATTGGCAAACTGAGTTAACAGGGTTCGATGCGCCCCCTTGGTACGGGTGGTATCACTATCAAAGCGAATCACCCGTAAATCAGGAAATGCCTTAGCCAACTCCTGAGTCACTCGCTGTGTACCACTACCAAAAAACTTGAGGTAAGGTGAACCACATTCGGGACAATTATTAGGATGGGCGGTTGTGTAGTTGCAATAGTGACAACGTAAGAGTTGATTCGCCCCCTCATAAGCATAGTGATAGGACAAGGACACATCACAGTCCGGGCATTCCATCACATATCCGCAACTGCGACAGGAAACAAACGTACTATGTCCGCGACGGGGAATAAATAAAATCCCTTGTCGTTGCTTTTGTTTCAACTGTTGTAATTCATCTTGGAGAGAACGGCTGAAAATAGAACGATTCCCCTGCTTTAACTCCTGTCTCATATCCACAATTTCCACAGGGGGTAAGGGGCGAGATTGGATGCGTTCAGGTAATGAAAGGTAATATTTTTGGTTGAGATTGGCTTGTTGACCGTTGACAGACACCCAGGTTTCCAAAGAAGGAGTGGCTGAACCCAAAACTAGAGGACAATTGTCCAATTCCGCCCGCCATTGGGCAACGGTACGGGCATGATAGGTGGGAGGAAGACTGTCTTGCTTGAAACTGGAGTCGTGTTCTTCATCTAATATAATTAGACCCAATTTGGGTAACGGCACAAAAACAGCCGATCGCGTACCAATGACGACCTGGGGTTCTCCACTTAAGACTTGTCGCCAGGTATCATACCGTTCCCCATGGGATAACCCACTGTGATACACATTCACCTTTTGACCAAACCGGGCGCGAAATCGGTCGGTAAGTTGCGGGGTTAGCCCAATCTCTGGAACTAATACCAGGGCAGATTGTCCCGCCCTTAACAACGGCGCGATCGCTTGTAGATAAACTTCGGTTTTCCCGGAACCCGTTACCCCATGCAATAGCACTTGGTTATACTCATCCAAACTTTGAATCGTTTTCAACGCATAAGTTTGCGTATCTGTCAATACTTTAGGGCGATCATCTGCCACATTTGGCTGATCCAAGGTTCTGAGAATTTCCCGGTATTCAACGACGACATACCCTTTTTCTGCCAGCTTGTTAACAATAGAAGACGTAGCATGACAGACTTGCAATAACTCATTCAGCCACATATCCCCACCCCGACGCCGCAGTACATCTAATACTTCCCGTTGTCGTTCGGTGATATCAGATTCAAAGCCATCCGCGACGAGAGTGACAGCTTTCTTCAGCTTCGGGCGAGACGGTTGGGGCGGTTTCAAATAACTTTCCACCCAGCCGCGTTTAAGTAAATCTTTTACCCCGCGACGCGCCCCTTTCACCTGGCGTTGTAGATAGGCGACGCTGTAATCTCCTTCCGGTTGGGCGTCTAAGACTGCTAAAATCTGACGCGCCGTTCGACCGACAAACGTATCTGCATTATCAGGAAGCGCCTCACGATGCAGACGAACTCGCCGTTGCGATCGCATCAACAATCCCGGTGGTAATGCCCCCCGAACTACGGATATCAGGGGTGTGCAGTAATACTGCGCCACTTGTTCCAATACCTGCCAATAGGATGTCCCAAAAAACCCAGTACAGACAACATCCTCCACCTCCCGGATTTTCGCCAATGGCACATCAGCAGGGGGAGAAGCCAGTAACCGAATTGCGATCGCCCCCACCTGTCGGTTATTCAATGGCACCGTTAAAATATCTCCCGGTTTAACCGACAAATCCGCCGGGATGCGGTACGTCAACAGTCCCTCGAGTCCCGGACAATCCACCAGCGTCTCCACCCAGCAATTTTGATCACCACCGGATTCATAAGTTGCTTTTGGTTCTGCCACAATTAAACTGGTCGGGGAATCAGACACAACGATAACCTCTCAATTTTTCTCACAGCGACTGGGGGAATATCGATGATGGTAGTGGGTGGCTTCTTTGCCATCGCGACTCCAAAACCACGGTATTTAATCGGTTTGACTCTGACTCATTAACTTCAAAGATAAATGCTAACATCAGTTATTGGGAAAACTTATCTCTTGATCGGGACTCCCGTCCTCCTGTAAATGGGGTCAATCCAGAAATCCTCCTTAAGCACGACACCATTAGAACTTGGCGGTTTCATCGATAATCACCTAGCCAAATTTTAGAGAACGTACATTGTAGAGCAAAAGGCAGAAAGTAGGGGCACGGCAATGCCGTGCCCCTACAATAGGTGGCTTGCGCCTGATTTAACCGTCAAATCTATGCCACTATTTTAGCTGTGCCACGCCAGATTAGAAGTTTTTAGCCGTGTGAGTAATCGGATCAAACTCAAATCGTTGCTGATACTCCGTTTTTCCATAAAGATTAAATGTAATCGTCGGTTCGGTTCCCATCACTTCTACATGGTGAATCGCATCAGGCATAAAGCTGATAATATCGCCAGGAACCAGAATCTGTTCACCCACCTTTTCGATGCGATCGGGCAATTCTGAATCCCTAGTCCGTCGCCAAAATGTATTTTTTTCTTCACCACTGATTAACGCCACCACTCCCCACGCCGCATGATTATGAATCGGAGAGACTCGTCCGGGTAACCAAACTACAGTCTGCACAGTTAAGGGGAATTCTGGTTCATCGTAAAGCATCAAGACAGACCAGCCTGTATCGGGATTCGGTTCGCGATATTCACCCTGTAGCCAATAGGAACTCGTCAGTAAACGGCGGACTAACGGGCGAATTTGTTCTAGGCGTTGGCGATCATCTTTGGTGGATTCGAGAATATCTTCTACATCGGTGAGAAATCGATAAAGTCGATAATAGCCTGTAGATGTTTCACTCTCTTGGGGATTGCAGGCTAGACAGTCTCCATTCTCTGTTACTAACCAATCACTACTTTCCATCATTTATTTTATAGCTAGAGTATAATCAGGGGCAATTTTTTATCAGGTTTCGCCATACCGTCAATTTTGACAAATTAATTTAGGGAAAATCTGAGTTTTTCCTGAGAAAATCTCGGTTTATCCTGAACCTCCCTAATCCAACCAGCAATCGTTGACCCCAGTCTCAGCGAATCCCAAGCTGTTTTTAAGGGTAATTTAAGGTTCTTAAGGTTAAGTATTGCCTAAGCCCTGGCAGACTTCCGGGCGATGATGTACCAATCTTTGTATCACAGAAGCCAGAAGAGAATGAAAGTTAACTACATTGCGACACTCACCATTGCCTCTATTCTAGGTCTGGGGCTAGCAACGGGTTGTGGTAACCCCTGTGCCGCTAAACCTGGACCCGAAGGCGGGACTGAAACTCAAGCAAATCCCTGTGCGGGTAAAGAGAACCCTTGTGCGGGTAAGGCTAATCCTTGTGCTGCGAAAGAGAACCCCTGCGCGGGTAAAGCGAATCCTTGTGCCGCGAAAGAAAATCCCTGCGCGGGCAAGACGAATTAATCAGCATTTAGATTGACGACTTCTGTTACGCTTGCTTTACCATTGAACCACTATCTGTAGGGGGACGACATGTCGTCCCCCTACTCTTTTTAGAATTGCCTGTTGCCTATTCCCTAACATCCATCCTGTGACATTTGAGGTGAAGCATGGGGAATATACCGATACACGCCTGTGAACGCAACACCGACTTGTGAATGTTCATACACATCTCTTCGTTGTGTATGACTGAGTAGAGATAATTAAGATAAGAATTAAATTAAACATTGTTTCTGGTTGTTTAAGAGGACAGTATAACCGCTGTTAATTTAGGCGAATACCAGAATTGATTATCTCCCTCAAGACTCATGAAAACCCTGACAAAATGGATAGCGATAGGAACCCTCGAACTAATCTTCTGTTTTTGGCTTTTAGGTAATGCTGCGACTCTAGTTAGTTCTCCCAGTGACCAAAAAGTTTGGTTAGGCGTCAGTTATTACGTCGTCGGATTACTGGTTGTACCGGGAGTTTCTGTCAGTCATGTCGTCGCCAGACTTCATAATGCTCAAGTTCGACACAAGCAGATAAAAGAAGCTTTCCCAGATTGTGATGTTTCCTTAGTTGAACTTTTGGATGTCAACTGAAGAAAATATCAAGTTTATCTCCTCATCAGTTGCACAATATGTAGAGACACATAGACTGGCATTTTTGTATGTAATTAACCAAAATTTGTGCTGAACAGCATTTACACGTCGGATACGTTTAGTCAACCATTCAAGACCATGAAAAATCTACCTCAGCGTTTCTTCAAACTTACTGGAATTACGGCTGCTTTAGCAATTATTGCATCGGGTTGTGGTGCGGTTCCGGGAAGCAGTGTCAAGCGAATTCCCCCTGGCTATGTTGGATTAAAAGTCGAGCTTTACGGTAAAAATCGGGGTGTGCAAAATGCAACGATTAGTACAGGTAAAGTTTGGTATAATGGCTACACTGAAGAAATTGTCGTTTTTCCTGACCACGTTCAGTATTATATCTTAACGGCTTCAACGGAAGAAGGCTCTCCAGTTGATGAAAGCATCAGCTTTGGTGTCGGTGGTACAACGGTTAATGCGGATGTCTCCCTGTCCTACTTTTTCAACACCCGGAAAATTAAAGACTTTTACGGGAAGTATCTGAAAGACCCGGATCAGTTTAAAGCTACCCTAGTTCGCAGCGAAACTCGTAATTGCTTTAACCAGTCGGCAACTGGATTAAAACCGGAACAAATTGTGGGAGATAAGCAGGGACAATTACTCAAAGATGTTCAAACTTGCTTGAACAATAAATTTGGTTCAGTTGGTGTTACGTTTGATTCCGTCGGCTTTGTCAGTAAACCTCGATTTGACGAGTCCATTGAAGCCCAAATAACCGCCCGTTTCCAAGCTGAACAGCAAGCCGTAGCTGCTAAAGCACAGCTTGAAGTCGCCGAAGCGGAATCTAAGCGGAAAATTGCTGAAGCGAGGGGAGAAGCTGAAGCCTCTCGGATTAAAGCTTCAACAGTTTCACCATTAACCATTCGTTTGCGGGAGTTAGAATTGCAAGAGGAAATGATTAAGAAATGGGATGGAATTCTACCTACGTATTTAGGTGGAACAGCACCATTTCCGTCCTTCGATCCGAATGCGGGTCATTCGCTACCGTCGGCGAGTACAGCGAAGAAGTGATTGGTCATTTGTCATTTGTCCTTTGTCATTTGTCTAAGAGTTTGATAGCCAGGGAAAAAGTCCACAAGTGATAAAGGGAGTTACTTAAGCGAATTTGGTATTAGATCCCCGACTTCTTGAGGAAGTCGGGGATCTGTCAGCAGTTAAAAAGTGAATGTGGTTCTCACTGTACCAATCACGGCATCGCTGTTATCTGAATTTTGGTTGGGAGAGGTTAACCAAATGATACCCGGTGTGATCGAGAGATTATCGCTCACTTGATATTTGTAGAACCCTTCGATATGATAAGCAAAATCTCGATTAAAGTTGTTGGTTCCTCCGGGAACGTCCAATCCTCTCAGCGTCGGTTCTGCACCCGCAACAATGGCAGCTAAATTCCCCTCTTTTCCTAAATCAGGGAAAACTAAACCTAACGCAAAATTCCAAATATCAGCATCGCCTAATCCAATTAAACGGGCGTCAGTTTTACCAACCCAGCCATTAACCAAAAAGCTAGGACTAAATCTGAGGGAGGCTTCTATTCCGTAAGAGTTACTAACAACTGGAGTGCTGAGAGTTTCGGCTGACAAATTGGTTACATTGGCTAATTGTCCTGGATTGAGATTAGCAAAGGCTGTACCTGTTCCACCTAACAGAAAGCGTCTGGCACCATCTCCATCATTAAAACTGCCATCGTCATAAGCATGAACATAGGTTAATCCAATTTTAAACCGACTGCCATAAACGATTTGGGCAATTCCGGAATAATTCCCGTTGAACAACCCATTATCCTCTCCAGGATTACTGGCGGTATTGGAAATGTATCCCAAATCTACTCTCAGATTATCACTGGGTTTCAGCGCGATCGCAGCCCCTGCACCAAAGGGTCCAATCCGATAAATGGGGTTCCGTTCCGCGAAGCGGGAAATGGCATTAGAACCGCCAGCGCCACCTTCTAAGTAAGGGTTCACAGTATCTGAGTAATAGTGGTGTAAGCCATTATTTGCCACGATTTGTACGGTGGCTTTGTCTCCCAGGGGAAAGCGGTAGCGCAGGATGTCGATAACAACATCATTGCCAGCAGGACCATCATAGGTGAAGCGTCCTTCTTGACTACCACCTGACCCATCGTCATACGTTACACCGCTTCTTGCCAGTAATGGGGTTGGATTACCCGCTTGCAGGCGAGTTTGCAGCATATCCTTCCCGGTGAAGCTAGTTAGGAAGTTGAGGCGAACGCGATCGTGAAAAACGGTATTTACATCGTCGCCAACTTCATCCCCAAACGCATCCGCCAAACCAAAGATAACTTCCCCTGATAGTTTTGTGGTTGTGGAAAATTGATGGTCTTCTAAAAACGCCACTCGACCTTCTAAATTATCAACTCGCGCTCCTAAGGTGGCAAGTTCTGCTTCAAATTCTTCGACTAAACGCCGTAGCGTGGGCAATTCTTCAACGTTATCGGGAACGTTGCCAATTAAACGCTCAATTTGCTGTAAACAGGCATTTAATCCAGCCGCAAATTCATAGCGCGTCATCGCCCGATTACCGCGAAACGTGCCATCCGGATATCCCGCAATACAACCATACCGTTCAACAAGCGATCGCAAAGCTTCATGCGCCCAGTCTCCGGGGGACACATCTCGCAGTTGGGAAACGTTGGTTATTTGTCCCATCCCCTGATTTTCGCTAGTATCCAGTCCTAGAGAGGGTACAGGAGTTTCCGGTGTCGCGGATGGGTTTAATGTCTCTTCTGTCTCCATCGCTGCATCTGGAACCGGAATCTCTAGATTCAGTGGCGTTTGGGCAATTGAACTCGGCTGTTGGCTATTATCCCTTCGGGTAGGTTCACCTGCGATCGCGGCGGTAGACAGCCCAATTATTATCCCTAAAATTGTCGGAACATTAAGGAAGGCAATCCTAAAAACTTTAGCTTGATTCACGTTCGTCTCTCACACCAAATAGAGTTTTTTGTGAGATTAGCCAACCGGATAACTTTCCCTGGAATTTTTTGTTCCAGAGACTTTATCCTGTCTGGGTTAATCTCAGGTTAACCTTATCGGCGCTATCTGCTTTTTTTGTATTAATTGATGCAAAGTGTCCTGTTTCTATGCAAAAATTGAATCAAATATATCCGTTTACTGCAAATCAAGCTCCATAAGCGCAGGTTGAGAGGTTTTATTACTGGAGGAGTCGCGCTAAAGCAAAAGGTATTGCTTTATTCTTCTTGATCCAGTTCCTTCAGCTCCTCTCTGTATTTCTCTACTGCTGACTGCAGTAGCATCTGAGCCATCGGAATACCTATTTTTTCAGAGATAATTTTCAGTTTCCTGTGAAGGTCATTTGGTATCGTCACTTTGAGTTGCTTGTTTTTCTGGCGGTCAATAGGCATTTGACAATAGGACTTAGACACCCCATAAGAATAGTTGGTAAAAGTATAGTCAAATATAGACAGACTAAATTTCATTGCAGAAATTCCCTTCGCTTTTACTTTGAGAGATTAATTCTCCTTGGGTGAACTACGCACCTCTCTATCCCATAGCGGTTAAACTTATGGGAATGCTTTTCGTAAAATATTGTAGGAACCTATAACATCAGATTGAACAAGAACCCCCTTGTCTGTACGATATAAACCTCGTTTAATTCTTTTTCCACTAAAAACGGGTTTCTCAGTAAGCTCTCCATAAACGGGGAG